>DATIRX010000503.1:0-1674 GCA_035469225.1 Bryobacteraceae bacterium | reverse complement strand
GGGTCGGTTGCCATCGGCTGGAGCGGTTCGTCGGATGTTGCGGGATCGGGAGCTTTGGAGCAAGCCTGGGCGATGATCACTGCGCGGAATCTCGCGGGCGTGCAGAAAGCGCTGCTCATGGGGCAGATTCCCGGTGCCGCGCTCGTCGGCACCGCGCAAGGCGATATATATGATAGTTCTGGAAGGCTGCTGAATGACGGCACGCTGGTGCGGCCCCGCAACGCCCAGTCCTCCGAAGAAATGGTCCGGAGACTTCTGGCGACCCAAAGCACTTGGCCCTTCGGACGCATGGTGGATGTGGCATTCTCCACGGCGGTGTACAAGGCCGAAACATGGCAGGCGCGGCTGGTCAAACTAGCCCCTAGTCTTCCCTTCGTCCAGCAGCTTACCGGCTGGAACCGCCGCAGTGACGCGACCTCAACCGAAGCGCTGGGGTTCTATCTCTTTAAGATGGCGCTGGGCCAGCCTGAGGCGGCCGCCCTGGAGCCGCCCGATTCGCTCAGCGACAATCGTCTGCTCGCGGCGCTCCGTAAAGCCCAGGATCAGATCGAAACGCAGTTGCCGTATCGGGCGGACTATGGAACGATATTTCGCGCGACGCGCGCGGGCGCGCCGCAGTCGATTCCCGTAGGGGGTGGAACCGTAACCGAAGCCGGCATGATCACGCCGCGGGCAATCACCTTTCAACGTGCGGGCCAGGTCCTGATGGGTACCGGGGGCCAGACCGCCACACAGGTTGTGGAACTCTCCAACCCAACCCGCTCGGTATCCGTATTGGTCCCGGGCCAGAGCGACCGCTTGGAATCCGGGCATTTCGACGATCAGGCCCGCGAGCTGTTCAGCAAAGGAACCGCCAAACCCACGTACTTTGGTGATCGCAAAGAGCTGGAGAAACATCTGTCCGGCAAGAAAGAATTGATATTTTGACAGGCTGACGCCACTAATTTCGAGTGGTACGCGTCGCCATCGAAAACTTTCTCGAAACCGCCCGCCAGCCGGTGCTGATCGAGCCGGGCGAAGATCCGCTCGACATTCTGCCGGATAAATTCGTTCTCGGATCCCGCGGCGGCCTGTGCACGCTGGAATGCTGGAATGAGAGCCGCAACCTGGTGCGTCGGGTTCGCGCGGTTTCGAAAACCCGCCGCGGATTTCTGGAGCTGGAAGTCGAACACTTTGGAGGTCGAACGGGCGCACTGCTTCTGATCGATCAGGCCCAGGCTTCCAACGCCGCTACATCCCGCCGCGGCGGCCGCCTCAAGTATCGCGAGCAGTTTCGCATGTCGCTGCGGCGTCAATTCAGCGACTGGAAGCTGGCGGAACTGAGCACCGAACCCGACCTGCACCACAGCTTATCGCCGGCGTATCCGCGCGCTCTGCTCCGCCGCGGGTCTCAAGGGATCGCGGCGATCGGCGCTGCCGAAGACGCTCTCGATCCGGACGGCGCGCTGACCTTCGGGCTGATTTGGCTGGACTATCTTCGCCGCCGCGAGACTCGGCTATCCGTCGGCACGCTGGTATTGTTCGTCCCGATCGGCGCTGAAAACACCACCTGCCACCGCGTGCGCTATCTCAACCCGCGAGCCGCGCAAGTTCGCGTCTTCGTCCACGGATCGGGGATCCTCGAAGAGCCCGTTGAGCCCGGCGACTATACAAATTTCTCCACCCGCCTCGATC
>DATIRX010000502.1:0-2318 GCA_035469225.1 Bryobacteraceae bacterium | reverse complement strand
GGGCCTGGCGAACGCCGCGGGGCACGAAGACCGGCACGCACCTTTGAAGAACTACTGCAAAGGGCTGTTGTTACCTGGTGAACGCAAGAGTATTGAGCCGATGGCCGCTCGTCTCGATCCGCAGAACGTTCAGCCGGTGCGTCAGTCGCTGCACCATTTGGTAGCCAAGGCTCCCTGGAGCGACGAACCGTGATCCGCCCGTAGGATCCGGGAGAGTGGGCTGGGAAGCAGCGCGGGTGGAATAGGGCGGAAAGTTGCTGATCTTTTTCGTATCTTGCAAGGGGGGTTGGGAGATACTCTGAGGTTTTCCGCTTTGCCGAGGGCTGAATGGTCAGGGGCGGCCCCGCAAAATCCGTCCGTAAGAGACGCCTCTCCTCATCGTCCGGCCACACTCTCGTTCTGGCGTGAAAAGCGGTTCGTTAACTCAGCGCCGGGGCTGGCAGCGCCCGGATGGCCGGAAGCCAGTTGGTGAAACGGGCCCAACTCCGCATCAATTTCAGCCGCGTGCGCCGCGCGTGTTCGATCAGTCTGCCTGGCGTGGTGAAGATCAGAAAGCGAAGTCGCTTGGGACGCGCCTGCAACAACTCCGCTGGCAAAGCCAATCGCTTCAGGCCGCTCAGTACGTTGTGCGTGATCACCGCCAGCCGCAACCAGGCTGCGTCGGCGCCGAAGCGCTTGGATGGCAGCACCCCTGCGCCGAGTTCATTCTTCAACACGTCATGCACCGCTTCAATCGTGCCCGCCTTCTCGCGATGCCACTCCAGCAACCGCTTCGGATCCCAGTCCCAGAGATTGGTGGCCACCGCAAAATGCAGCACTTCCCGCCCACCCTCGAACAACTCCCCCTGCTTGCGGCGAATCCGAATCCCGATGTAGCGCAGCGGCTCCCGATAGCGGTTCTCCGGCAGCTCTTCCGGGTAATGCTGGATCACTGCATATTCTTTGACGGCCGTCGGGTCTTCGCTGTACAGCTTCCATTGCTCCCCGGCCGTTTCGGCAATCTCCTGCTGCAACTCGCGATTCATTGGCGCACTGACTGCGAACCCGAT
Source organism: Bryobacteraceae bacterium (assembly GCA_035469225.1). Classification (GTDB taxonomy): domain Bacteria; phylum Acidobacteriota; class Terriglobia; order Bryobacterales; family Bryobacteraceae; genus Palsa-187. The sequence goes on along the minus strand of DATIRX010000502.1, from coordinate 1,269 downwards.
CCGTCCTGCCGGCCCGCCCTCGCGCGTCTCATCGCGCAACCACGTCAGCAACTCTTGTTCGTAGCAAGCAGAATCGCCACGGAACCAGTACTGATGGACGCTAGCCGGTAGTGCCTGGAACGCCTGCCTGGCCGCTCGCAGCGGTTCCCGAACCGCCGGCACATTCCCGTCCCGGAACTCATCGGCTACGATCAGGTTCATCTCCGCCCACACAGCCAGGGTCGGCTGATACCCGGTCGTCCCCTCATAGGTCTTCTGCGCTTGCCGTTTCCAGCTTTCAATAATTGTGCTGTCCAGATCCACCGTCGCGATCTTCTGCTCCGGACAGCGATCGCCCATAATCGCGATCAGATCCCGGTTCACCTGCCCCAGCCCTTGTAGGGCCGTATTCTCGTCCGGCAACAGACTCGCCTGTCCCGCTTCGCCCGCGCGCACCCGCGCTCGCTCCATCAGCGCTTCGTCGTGAAAATGGTTCAAAAACTTGCGCGCCGCTTCCGGGCTCGGCGCCTCGTAGCCGAGCAATTCGGCGATCCCAGGGTCTTCTCGCAGCCGCTCGAAGTCGTCGACGCAATCTCCTCCCAGCGCCTGGAGCATGACGAAGCTCTCGACATAAGCTCCTTCGTCATAGCCGCGTTTGCGCTGCTTCAGGTGGAGGTTCCGCCGCGCACTGCCCGGCACATCCAACGAGCGGATAGCCTGCACCAGCAATGCCGCACCGCCCCACGCAGTCAGTTTCTCCTCGATCGGCTCGGGATCGATGTCAATGGGCAGCAGCAGCGGCTCATCCCCGTATTTGCCCTTCTTCTCCCGCAACTTCCAGGATACGCAAAAGCTTTCACCTTTCCGGTGCAACTGCAATCCGGCCAAACACGTTCCCGGGCTTGACCGAAGGCAATGCTGCAAGCTCTCGCGCCACATGCCGGGACCTGGCCCGCCAACCTTACGGACGAATCACGGACGGTGCTTCCGCCCTCTGTCGAGTGATATGATCCGCAGACGATGCTGAGTATCCTCTGCCGTGCCGTTTCCGTCGTCGCCTTGTGCTGCGCAATGGCGCTCGCCCAGACATCCACCGGACAGATCGCCGTGACCGTCTTCGATTCCTCCGGCGCCGTGGTCCCCGGCGCCGTCGTCACGCTCTCCGGCTCGGAAACCGGCGAGGTCGTGCGCACCCTGACCGCCGACGAGAACGGCTCCGCCTTCGCCCCTCTCCTCCGGCCCGGCGCCTATACCGTGAGCGTCGCCGCACCCGGCTTCAAGAAACTCGAG
>DATIRX010000501.1:0-4015 GCA_035469225.1 Bryobacteraceae bacterium | reverse complement strand
TGGGTCTGGCGGTTTATTCTCCGAAACTGGATGCCAAGGGCAACAGCGTCCGCGGCATCCTGGCGTGCAAAGAGCTGGCTCTGCACCTGGGGCTGCACGCCTTCGAGTTCACCAATACCGGTTCGAACTTCATGCAGTGGCTGCTGTAGGCTTTACTTACTACCCGCGCAGCCGCTACGCTCAACTTTCGACCCATGACGGCCGTCGGCAAGTCCTCTGCGTGGCTTTTTCTGTGCCTGATCGTCCAGGCGGCGATGCTGACCCATCGGCTGGACCTGCTGCCGATGTGGGGCGATGAGCTGTTCACCATCCAGGCCGCGCAACTGCCTGTAGGCAAGATGGTCGATATCGTCCGGGGAGACATCCATCCGCCGCTGTATTTCCTGCTGGCGCATTTCTGGATCCGGATCGTGCCCGGCGATGTCCTGGTGCAGTTACGGTTTCTATCGGTCCTGTTCGCGCTGCTGGCCACGATCGCGTTGGACCGCCTGTGGCTGAAGGAGACTCCTCCGCGGACGCGGCTCTGGTGTCTCGTGTTGTGGACGTTTTCGGCTTGCGTGCTGCTCTACTCGCGCATGGCCCGGTCCTACAGCTTGCAGGTCTTGCTGTTTATCGTGGTCTGCTGGGCGGCATGGAAATGGAGCGAAGAAATCGCTTCCTGGAGCCGGCTGCTGCTCTGCGCCGGATCGCTGGCGGCGCTGCTCTACACGCACTACGCGCCGGGGTTCGCGGCCTGGGCCGGCGTCAACGTGCTGCTTCTGCCGCTGGTTTTGAAAAACCCCCGCCCGCGTGCCGGGCGCTGGCTGACCGGAAACGCGATGGTTCTGGCGGCCTACCTGCCGTGGCTCCTGCTGACGTCGATGCTCGCGAGCTGGCGGGCCAAGCCTGGCCTGCTGCTGGTAACCGGCAATACGCTGGCGGAAGCCGGAGTCAAGCTGTCGTATTGGATCTTTTCTTTTTTCTACGGCGAAGCGATCCCGGTGTGGATGCTGCCGGTAACGGCGTTACTGGCGATCCCGGTGGCATGGCTGCTGTGGCGAGGGGCGCGCACCTCCCGAGCCGCGGCGGTGCCCGCAGGCGTCGCGACGCTGCTGGGATTCGTGGGCGTGGCCGGCTGGGTGTCCTACGCATTCGGTCCGGCCAGGCTGCTGTTCCTATTGCCGCTGGCCTGGCTGGCGATCGCGAGAGGAGCGCAGCTGCGCCCGCGCCTGGGGACCGTCATCGCCGGAGCACTCCTGGCCGCGAACCTGGTGGGCATCGGCAGTTATTTCCAGGCGCGCGATCTGCTGAATATCGGTTATTTAGCCCCCCTGGATCGCATCGCAGGGGATATCGCCGCCCGTTCCGTCCCGGGCGATACCGTCGTGCTGGTCGACGGACCCAATCTAAGCGGCGTAGTGCTGGATTACTATCTTCCGGGCTTCTCCGTGCGGTACGTCTTTACCGAGCAGGACGCGGAAGCCGCGTGGCGGGAAGTCAATGCTCCCGTGAACCGGCACGTGTGGTTTGTGCGCAATCCGCGCGATGTCACCCCGGGGCATGTCCTGGAGCGGATGGAGAGCGATTTGCGAAAGTCATTTCCCGGACAACTGCATCCCTACCTCTATTTTCCGCCCACGCACACAGCCCTCATGCGGGCCATGAACGTTCAGGTTTCCTCGAATGTGATGTTCGGGGCGTGGGAATTTCGCAAAGCTAACTGATGATCCCCTTGCGCACCGCGTACAGGATCAGCTCCGGAGCGCTGTGCAGATTCAGTTTCTGAAGAATGTGGGTCCGGTGGGTCTCCACCGTGTACAGGCTGAGGTTCAGCAGTACGGCAACTTCCTTGTTGCTTTTCCCCTCGGCGACCAGCTGCAGCACTTCGCGCTCGCGATTGGTCAGCAGTTCATAGCTGTCCTCGGCGCCCAGCTCCGCGAGCTGGTGCATGTAATCTTCCTTCAGCAGGCTGCGAATCGCGGGGCTGAAGAACGATTTGCCCCGGGTGATGGCTCCGATGGCCGCGATCAGGTCAGCCTCGGCGGAATCCTTCAGCAGATAGGCTCGCGCGCCGGCCTTGAGCGACCGGATCACATAGCTTTCGTCCTTGTGCATGCTGAGAATCGCCACGGCGGTGCCGGGATTGCGGTTCACGATCAAGCGGGTGGCCTCCACGCCGTTTAATTGCGGCATGGCGATGTCCATAATCACGACGTCGGGATTTTCGGCGGCCGCAAGATCCACGGCCTGGCGCCCGTCGGCAGCCTCGGCGACCACGGTCAGGCCGGGCTGGCGCTCCAGCAGCAGGCGCAGGCCGCTGCGCATCACGGTATGGTCGTCCGCCAGGACGATGCGAATGGTAGAGACAGTATTAGCTGGCAAGGGGCAACTCCACATCGACCTTGGTTCCGCCGCCGGGGGTGGAGCGGACATGGAAGACTCCTCCCAGGTGACGGACGCGCTCTTCCATGCCGACCAGACCCAGCCCGCGCACGCGCCGGGCATCGAACCCGCGTCCATCGTCTTCCACCGACAGGACGATTCGGGAATCCTCCTGCCGGACCACCACCCGCACGGCGTGCGCCTGGGCGTGGCGGGCGCAATTATGCAGAGCTTCCTGCACCACGCGGTAGATGCAGGTTTTGAGCGCATCCGGCAGCTCGCCGGCCGAATCGGCTGCGGCCACCTGCACGCGGATTCCGGTGCGCTTGGACAGCTCGCGGGCCTGCCATTCGAGCGCGGGCACCAGGCCGAAATCGTCCAGCATGGAGGGGCGCAGCAGCAAGGTCATGTTGCGGATAATGTTCACGCTGGCCTCGGCCAGCTTCTTGATGGAATCCACATGCTGGCGGACCTGCGCGGGAGGAATGTTGGCCGCCGCATTCCCGGCTTCCATCAGCAGGGCGGACAGAGACTGGCCGACCTCATCATGCAGCTCGCGCGAAATGCTGCGCCGCTCTTCCTCCTGGGCGGAGACCAGGCGGGCGGACAGCTCCTTCAACTCCTCCTGGGTATGCAAAACTTCGCGATAACGCTGCTCCAGCTCCCGTTCCAGGCGAAGGGTCCGCCAGATGGTGAATCCGGCGAGAAGAAGTCCCATCCCGACGGCCAGAGACACGATCAGGATCAGGCGGTAGCGCAGCCGGGCGAAGGTCAGATTCATGCGGGCGTCGGATGCGGCCATCTGGCGCGCGCTGATCGCGTCCACCTGGTCTACCAGCTGGATCAGCTCCGCGCGATGCTGGCGCACCTGATTGGAGAGGTACTCCGAACCCCGCACCTGGCGGTTCTCGGCCGGAATCTGGGCGATGAACTCGAGCAGCTTCCAATACACCTGAACTGCCGCCTGCAAAGAGCGCAATGCATCGCTCTCGGTGGAATCGATCAGAGTGGCGCATTCGGCCAGCGCCCGGTCGGTGCGCTGGCGAGTCTCGGCGAAGCGCTCAATCTGCGCGGAGCCGGATTTTTCATCCAGCGCCAGCAGGTAATCGCGCATGATAATGGCCGATTGGTAAATCCCGGTGCGCACGCTGTCCAGTGCGCGATCGCGACGCAAGTGATTGTCGCGCTCGGTCCGATCGCTCTCGCGTACTTGCTCCAGCGTGCGAAGGGCATAGCCGCCGGCCAGTAACATGATCAGCAAAAGGCTGCCGAATCCTGCCAGAAGGAGGGGCCGTCCGCCGGTTTTTCGTGATAACATCATCGGCATCCTAAGTCTAACTTGAGGTCCGAGTTAAGGAATACCGTCTACACGGGATTGCTAGTGCCGCCGTCGAATACGTTTAATGGAGGTAAGCCCTATGAAACATTTTCTGGTCGCAATTGTGGTGCTCGGTTGCACGGCGTGTGCTCACAAGACGCCGGTAGCGCAGACGCCGCCGGATCCGACGCCGGTGGCCAAGGTGACGCCCGCGCCAACCAAGCAGGCGCCCCCCCGGGCCGTGGCGAATAACGTACAGCCCACGCGGGTGGTGGCGCAGCCCGGCAAACCCACCAGCATGCCGGCTGACGTCAAGAAGAAGCTGAACGAGTATCT
>DATIRX010000500.1:0-8185 GCA_035469225.1 Bryobacteraceae bacterium | reverse complement strand
ATTTCGACCGTACGCTGCATGGCGGGGCTGGTTCCGATGAGCATCTCGCGCCATGGTTCGCTGGCCGCTACACTGGACTTCCGGCGGCAGACTTCGGCGGCAAGCTCCATTTTCGCCACCGGATCGTCTCCGGGCCCGGCTACCTCATAGGCTCCGAGCTGCATGTAACGCACCGCATCGGCCACCTGCGCAATTGGATCGAAAACCACGACAGGAACGGACCGGCGCAGCGATAGCAGCCGCTCGAGCAGGTCTGCAACCGCAAAATCAGGCACAGGCGCCGTTACCAGGACAACGTCATAGCTGCGGTTGGCGAGGCGATCGATTCCCTCCGGGCCGTTCAGGGTGCGATCCACGGACCAATCCGAAGGCAAATTGGCGCGTTCCGCACCTATAAGGAGAGCTTGGATGGCCCCGGATTGCAAACAGACACCTCCGGGCATCCATCGGGCGTGTCCGCTGAATCACGAGATCGGATTGCCCGTATGCGTCATGGCGACGGGAAACCGCCTGGGAGTATTCGTGGGTGTATTACTGGAAGTACTTAGCGGCCAACTCGGGATCGACCTGGACGGCTTTGCTCCAGGCCGCGCGGGCTTCTTCCTCTTTGCCGGAGGCCTTGAGAACATGGCCCAGGTTGGTAAGCGCCGCGCGGAAATCGGGTTTGGCGTCCGCCGCCAGCTGATAGCACTCGGCAGCTTTTTCGGATTCTCCCGCGGACTGCAGGAGCAGGCCCAGGTTATAGGACAACTCCACGGATGACTGTCCCAGCGCGCTGAGTTTCTGGTGCAAATCCCAAGCTCGGGCGTGGTCCTTGCGCTCGATGGCAATGGCCACCAGCGCGCGCAGGGCATCAGGACTCTGCGGCTGGAGCGACAAGATCCGCTCGAAGGTCTGCGCGGCCGTATCCAGGTCCTGAAATTTCCAGCAGGCCAGGCCCAGATTGATCAGAGCTTCTACCCAGTCTTCCCGCTGCTTGATGCAGATCTCGAAGCTGTCCACGGCCGCGGCGTAATCCCCGCGCTGGAGTTGGAGGAATCCCAGGCGATACGCCGCATCCTCCCAATCGGGCTTCAGGCCGACCAGTTTCGCGAAGTGCTGTTCAGCCTCTTCGGCGCGGCCTTCGCGTTCCTCCAGCAACGCCAGGTTCCACAGCAATCCTGGCGAATCGGGAGCCGCGGCCAGAGCGGCCTCGCAAGCACGGCGGGCGCCGGCCAGATCGCCGCGTTCCTGCAGCAGCACTCCCAGATGAGCGTTGGCCTCGGGAGCCTGCGGGCGGAGCTTGGCAGCTTCCCGGTAGGCATTTCCGGCCTGATCCATGCGGCCGGTTTTCTGATAGGCGAGGCCCAGGTTGAACCAGGCTTCGTAAGAATCGGCGGCGATCTTCACCAGCGCCGAGCAATGTTGTACGGCGCCGCTAAAATCTCCCCGGGAGAGGGCCACCGCCGACAGGCCTTCCAGCGCCTGACGGGATTGCGGCCGGATCTTAAGCATGCGGTCGGCATACTCTTTGGTCCGGGCGTCGTCTTTGCGGGCCATGGAAATCGTGATCAGGTTCGCCAGCAGTTCAGCCGAGCTGGCGTTGCCGGGCAGCAGTTTGCGATAAATCTCGATGGCTTCGTCCAGTTTGCCCAACTGCTGCAACGCCACGGCCTTTCCGAACAACGTCCGGTCCTGCCCGGGACTGGAACGAAGGGCCTGATCGAAATCCTGCAGAGCCTGCTCGAGCCGGCCCAGATGCAGCAGGCACAACCCGCGGCCGGTGTGGGCCTGCCACAGGCGTTGATCCAGAGACAGAGTCTTTTCAAACGCGCGGCTGGCTTCATCGAATTGGCCCTGGCGTTCCAGGGCCAGGCCCAGATTGTAGTGCGCGATGGCGTTGGCCGGTTCCGCGGCGATCACCTTGGAATAGCAGGCGCCCGCCTCGCCCCATTTCTGCTGTTCGAAGCGCAGGTGCCCGAGCCCGGAATAAACCTCCGCGGGGCTTTCGCCTCGCGCGGCCGCGCCTTCCAGTTCCTTAATTGCCTCATCCAGCCGGCCCGCCGCGGCGAGCTTCACGGCGTTGCCGAGCGCCGTGGTTTCGGCGGGACGCTGGGTCTTGGGCTTGGCGGCGAGGGTATCGCCGCGCATCAGCCGTTCTACAAGTTCGTCATCTACAAAAAAAGCGCGTTCGTCATTCTGCGACATTTCGTACTCCTAATAAGCCTCGCGCGACACCATGGTGTGTGCTGCGCTCTTAGTTCCTCGATACTAACGGCACCACGTTCACGATCCCCTGCAGCGCGGCGTGCTCGTCCCGTTCGGAAAAGAGTCCCACCCCGCCGGAACCGAACCGGTTGTCGGTCCATTCATCGATCTTCTGGCCCTGGACCCAGGCACTGAAGTGAGTGCCCATTGCCTCGAAGCGAATCTTATAGGTGGTGTCCACACGCAACTTCATGGGTAGAGGAACCGCGACCCGGTTTTCGTCCTTCCCATCGACTACGGCGAAGTGGACCAGCGCAACCGCGGGCTCCAGGCCGGCCTTGACGACTTCCAGCTTGGCCACGTAGTAGTTCCTGGGATTCAATCCGCGAAATACCCAGCCCACTGCCTTGCTTTCAATCTGGGCCTGAAACTCCATGCGATAGTCACTGAGCTTCTGCGAGCCACTCAGCACGGATATACGCCGGTTGGATTTGGCCACACCGGCCCAGTCCTCGATCCAGCCGCCCGAGATGGGCACGCCGGTGGCGACGGCCGCGGGAGCCTGCGTCACCGCAGGCGCTTCGTTGGCGGGCTTGCCATTGCCGCGGGTCACTACATAGCCGATGCCGGAAAGCACGGCAACGAGGGCTGCGGCCACTCCGATCTTGACGCCCACAGAAAGTTTGGACCAGGCGCTCTCGGTGGCTTCCATGCGCAACGAAGGCATGTCTGAATCGGATGCGGACGAGGCCCTGACCTGTTGGGACTCAGGCGACGCGGTTCTGGGTTCCACAGCCGGCCTGGGTTCCGGTCTGGGTTCGGCAGGCGCGATTCGAGCAGCCACTTTCGGGGCCGGGGCCTCCGGGGCGGCCGGACGCTTGATCGATACAGGCTTGGGCGCCGGGACGACCGAGGTCTTGCCCTTTGCTTCCGGTCTTGGTTGTTCCGGCTTAGGCTGCGCGGGGGCGGGCTGAACCGGAGCTGCGTTTACTTCGGGCACCGGCGCCGGAGCTGCGGGGGCCGGCGGTGCGGGAGCCGGACCAAAAACGATGGCCGGACGCAGCGGCAGGACAGCCGAAGGGGGGATTTGAATGTCGCAGGGCGCGGCCATCGCTGAAGTGAACGTGGGCGTAAATTTACCGCGCGCGGCCGCCAGACCATGCAGGGTAACCGGGAGAGCCTGGGTAACCAATTCCGGAACCGGCTCGGCGATCTGTGGCGGCTCGACGGTTCGTGGCGGCTCGACGCTCGGGGGAGGTTCTTCGAGCAACACGCTGGCTTGCGGCGCGCTCGAACTAGCTGAGGCCGGGCGGTCCGAGTAAGCAAAACCCATGGTGTTGAAATCCAAACGAGCCAGGTGGCCCAGTTCAGCCGGAGCCGCGGGGAATCCACGCGGGGGTCCGAGCCAGGGCGCAGCGCTCTGCGGAGGATGAGGGGACATAGCAATCTCCATGACGTCGGCGGCATCGGCCGGTTCGGGCTCGCTACCAGGTTCGGAAGGTATTTCGGCGTGCAAATCAAAGACTGGCGCAGTTCCCGCGAACTCCCGAGGTTCCACGCCGCGATCATTTCTGCGAGTGTTGTAATCCAGCGCCTGCAGGGACACTTCCCATTCCACGGATGCGGCCGGGGGCAGACAACTTTGGGGATCGGAAGCGCCCGCGCCGGGAAGGCTCGGCGGGGGCGCCGTTCTGCGATCCAGTTCCATGGGTCCGGCGTGCTGGAAGGATGCGATGGCAGGCACGACCATTTCGCCCACGAATCCGGCCAGCGGGGCCGGACCGCCGTCCTGGGGCGGTTTCGCGTTGTGCGCGACGGTGGGAGCCTCGATCATCGGGCGGGGGGGCGGAGCTTGGATCTGCGGAGCTCGCGGCGCCGGGGGGGCTTGAGCCGCCTGCTTGCTTTCAGGAGCGCGAACATCGACCGACAGGGGAGCGGTGGGAAGCAGCTTGGAGGTCCGCCCTAGCGGGGAGGCAGCTTCCGTAGGAGGCTTGGCCTGAATGAGCCGGGCCAGCGCGAGCTGCTCATACTGTTCCTGGTATTCCTTGCGGTGCGCCTCTGAACAGAACTCGGCGCCCCCACGCAACCGCTTGAGAAGCGCGAGCTCCTTCCCGCAGAAAAGACACTGCATACGAGTGGGAGATCGTCACAACAGGCCAGAGGCTTAAGGGCATACTTAGGAGTTTCTCTGCGGTAAAGCACTTATCTAGAGGTTTTCGGGGAGACACCTTAGATCGGGTTAGGGGAAATACCCACGGAAGGCGGCGGTCCGGTCCGATCCGGGAGCCTCCACCAAGCCCCGGCAGCCGGCTTTTCCGGGAGCGCCGCGGTTACACCAAACCCCTTACGAGCAGTAGGCAGTTTCGCCAGGGGGGCGGCCTAAAGTTCTTCTCCTAGGTGACGATCAATCTAGCACCTGCGAGGTTTGCATCGCGCAGGAGCTCAAAAGGAGATGGAAGTATGGCAAAGGTGGAAGCGCTGAAGAACCACTTGGAGGCGTTGCGGAACGCGATTCCGGAGCTGAAAGGCGTGCTGCTGGCATCCAGCGAAGGATTGCCCATCGCGCACTCGATGAGCAATGGCGCGGACCCAAATCGCGTGGCCGCGATGGCCGCGGCGGCCACTGCGCTGGGCCGCAAGGTGAGCGAAACCATGAACGCGGGCACGCTGGGCGAAGTCTCGGTGCAGGCCGAAGAGGGCGCGCTGTTCGTGTATTCCGCGGGAGCCAAGGCGGTGCTGGTCGTCCTGAGCCCGCAAGGCGGAAACGCCGGATTGATTCACCTGGAAGCGCGCGACACAGCCAAGCAGATCGGCGAACTATTCTAGGACAGTGAACGCCGCGGGATCGGCTGCGGCGGGCAGCGCCGCGCGAACCTTGCGGGCGGCCGCTCTTCCGATCACCGCTGCGATTTCTTCCTCGGAAGCGTCGCGCACCTTTTCCAGACTCCCGAAGTGCCGCAGAAGTTTCGCCGCCGTCTTCTCGCCGATGCCGGGGATGCGCGCCAGTTCGCCGCGCAGACGGTCCGCATTGCGCCGCGTGCGGTGGAAGGTGACCGCGAAGCGATGGGCTTCGTCCCGCACCATCTGGATCAGATGCAAAACCGGTGAGAATTTATCCAGCACGATGGGCTCATCCTCCTGCCCATACACGTAGATCCATTCTTCCCGTTTCGCAATCGAGGCCAGGGGCTGATCGGTGATTCCCAAAGACTCGAGCGCGCCGGCAGCGGCATGCAGCTGCCCAATTCCGCCGTCGACCAGAACCAGACCGGGGCGATCTACTTTTTCTTCCTGCAACCGGCCGTAACGGCGGGTAATGACTTCGCGCATGGAGGCAAAATCGTCGTTGCCTTCCACCGTGCGGATGATGAACTTGCGATAGTCGGATTTCTTCATCCGGCCGTCTTCCCACACCACCATGCTGGCCACTTTATCGGTCCCCTGGATGTGAGAGATATCGAAACACTCGATGCGCTTGGGTGCGTTTTCCAGCGCCAGCGCGTCCTTGAGAGCGTCCTGGATCGCGCTGGAGGAAGGCTTGAGTACTCGAAAACGCTGCTCGAAGCTGTGGCGCGCGTTAGATTCCACCAGGGCCAGCATAGCCTTCTTCTGCCCTCGCTGGGGCGTGTTAATTTCCACTTTGCGCCCGCGTTTTTCGCTGAGATATTCCTCCAGAAGCGGGCAATCCTCGAACTCCACCGGCACGTGAATGAACACCGGGACGTACGGTTCGTTGAGATAGACCTGCTTGATCAGCGAGGAGAAGAATTCCGCCGGATCGAATTCACGCTGATCCTCCCAGAAAAACTCGCGGCGATCCACGATGTGCCCGCGCCTCAAGTGGAACAAGTTGACCGCCACCAGCGGGGGCTCGGCATAGTAGGCGAAGATATCCGTGTCGTCCCCTTCGGCCGCGGCCATCTTCTGCTTTTCACCCATCTCCACCACGGTCCGCAGCAGATCGTGCAGGGCGGAGGCTTCCTCATACCGCAGGGCCTGGCTGGCAGCCTGGATGCGCGCGTTCAGCTCCCGTTCGAGATCCTTGTGGCGTCCTTCCAGGAACAGGCGAACGTCGCGCACGGCTTCCGCGTACCGTTCCTCGCTGACCAGGCCTTGGACGCAGGGGCCGTGGCAGCGATGGATGTGATACTCCAGGCAGGGGTGCGTGTGCTTGCGCGTGAGATCCACGTTGCAGGAGGGCACCTTGAAGTGGCGGTGAATAAAGTGCACCAGCCGGTGGGCCAGGTTGCCCGGGAAATACGGGCCAAAGTAGGTCGAACCGTCCTTTTTCAAGCGTCGCGTGACGTACACGCGCGGGTAGCGCTCGGCCGTCAGCTTGATGTAGGGATAGGTTTTATCGTCGCGCAGCAGGATGTTATAGCGCGGTTTGTACTGCTTGATCAGATTGTTTTCGAGCGCGAGCGCTTCCTTCTCGTTGTCGACGTGAATGAAATCGATGTCGCGAGCCTCGTGGATCAGCGTGCCGGTCTTGACGTCGGCCAGACGCTCATCCAGGAAGTAGCTGCGGACGCGGGCGCGAAGGTTTTTGGCTTTGCCCACATAGATCACGGTTCCGTGGGCGTCCTTGTACAGATACACCCCGGGCGATGCCGGAAGCTCGGCCGCACGGGCACGCAAGTCGGAGGAGGGTCCTATACTTAAATTGTGGCACGCGCATTCTTGGCCGCCTGTTTATTTGCCTGCGTACTGAGCGCACAGCAGCCGCCTGCAGCGCAGCCGCCCGAGCCGCCGGAAGAAGATGAATCGCTGCAGCCTAAGGTGTATGCGCTCAATCCGGTACAGGCCAAGAAGGAGATCGTCGCCGGCGACTACTATCTGAAGAAGCCGAATTACACCGCGGCGGTCCGGCGGTACCGGGAAGCGACCCGCTGGGATCCGGGTTCGGCGGAAGCTTTCCTGAAACTGGGCGCCGCGCATGAAAAACTTCGCGAGTACGGGCCGGCTCGCGAGGCTTACTTGAAATACATCGAGATCGGCGAAGACCCCAAGGAAAAAGACCTGATCCGTAAGAAGATCGCCAAGTGGCCGGACGTCAGCGCCGCGGCAAAAGCTAAGAAATGACGGACAAGATCGTGGTGCTCTCTACCTGCAATTCCGGAGCGCAGGCGGAACTCATCGCGCGCGCCCTGGTGGAGCAGCGCCTGGCAGCGTGCGTCAACATCGTGCCGGGCATCCGCAGCATCTATCGCTGGAAGGATCAGGTGGAGGACGCCGTGGAATGGCTGCTGGTCATCAAATCCCGGCGCGATCTGATGCACGAGCTGCGCTCAGCGATCGGCAAGATTCATGCGTATGAGGTGCCGGAACTCCTCGCGCTTCCCGTGGTGGATGGGGCGGAGAGTTACATCGCATGGCTCGACCGCGAGCTGCGCCCTGGTGCCGAAGCATGAAGCGCCTGGTCATCGCGGGCGGAGGGTTCGCCGGATTCTGGGCGGCGGCCGCCGCGGCACGATTACGGCAGGACACCCCGTCGCTGGCATCGCTCAAAATCCTGCTGGTCTCGCGGGACGATCGGCTGGTCATGCGGCCGCGCCTGTACGAGCAGGAACCCTCCGGCATGTCGGTGCCGCTGGTGCCTCTACTGGACACGATTGCTGTCGAGTTCCGTCAGGCCGAAGTGACTTCGATCGATATCGCCAAGTCGGTTCTGCAGACTGCAGGCGAGTCCCTGCCATACGACAGGCTGGTTCTGGCCGCTGGAAGCCAGTTGGCGCGGCCCGCGGGAGTCGTGGGGTCCCACGGGTTCGATATCGACACGCTGGCGGGCGCAGCGAAGTTCGACCAGCACCTGCAGGAGCTGGCCACGGGCCCGGAAAGCGAAGGCCGGTGGACCGTCGTGATCGCCGGCGGAGGCTTCACTGGAATCGAGCTGGCGACATCGCTCCCATCGCGATTGCGAGCATTGGCTGGAAGCGCCGCGATCCGCGTCATGCTGGTAGATCCAGCCGATCGCGTGGGGGCGAGCTTAGGGGATGGT
>DATIRX010000499.1:0-3779 GCA_035469225.1 Bryobacteraceae bacterium | reverse complement strand
CGTTTGGATCTGCCGGAAGACGACGCTCGGCGGCTGATGGAGCTCGGTTTTCTCCCCGGCCACGCCGTCACTCCAGGCCACTCGGCTCCGGGCGGCGATCCGAGGGTGTTTCGGGTGGATGGATCTGAAGTGGCTCTGCGGCGCGAGACGGCCCGAAAGCTGCTTTTAAGGAAAGCGTAGCGTACTGAGTTTATGAGCGATTGCCACGGTTGCTCTGTTGCGACCCTTCCGCCTCCGCGGGCGGTGGATACCCGCCGGCATATTGTCGCGATTGTAGGCCCGCCCAACTCCGGTAAATCGACGCTGTTCAACCGCCTCACGGGTCTGCGTCAAAAAGTTGCGAACTTCCCCGGCGTGACGGTGGAACATCGCATGGGCAAGGTCAAAGTCGCGTCCGGACGCGAAGTGTTCGCCGTGGATCTTCCCGGCGTCTACGGCCTGGAACCCCGCACGGAAGATGAGCGCGTCACGCATGACGTTCTGCTCGGCCAGATGAAGGATCTGCCGAAGCCGGACGCTGTTCTGCTGATTCTGGATTCCACCAACCTGGCGCGTCACCTGGTTCTGGCTGCGCCGGTATTGAGCCTGGGCTTGCCGACGCTGGTGATCCTGAACATGGCCGACGATCTCAAGAATCGCGGCGGCGGCGTGGATGTGGCTGAGTTGAGCATGCAGCTGGGATCGCCGGTGGCACTGGTCAGCGCATCGCGCGGCGACGGATTCGATAAGGTTTTCCAGTTTCTGGCGGGCACCACGCAATCCGCACCGCAGGCGCCGCCTTTGATGCAGTTGCCGGTGATTCAGGACATCCCGAAATGCCGGGCCTGGGCCGCGAACGTCGGTACCAAGGGCAAGTATCAAGCTCCCGCTCCGCCGCACTGGACGCGCCGTCTGGACGCAGTCTTCCTGCATCCTGTGGCGGGTCCACTGATATTCGTGATGGTGGTAGTGGCCGTGTTCCAGGCGATGTTTTCCTGGGCCACCCCCCTGATGGATGGAGTGCAGTATCTGGTTGACGTGGCGGGAATGTGGACCGGCTCGATGATCGCCAACGCCACCCTGCGATCCCTCATCGTGGACGGGATCTTCAAAGGCGTCGGAAGCGTAGTCGTGTTCCTGCCGCAAATCCTGTTCCTGTTCCTGTTCATTGGAATTCTGGAGGATTCCGGATATCTGGCACGGGCGGCTCTGATCGCCGATCGCACCATGTCGCGCTTCGGGCTGCAGGGGAAGAGCTTCATCCCGCTGCTTTCGGCGTATGCCTGCGCGGTGCCGGCCATCATGGCCACGCGCACCATCGAGAACAAACGCGATCGAATCGCCACCATCCTGATCGCGCCCTTTATGACCTGTTCGGCCAGGCTGCCGGTCTACACGCTCGTGATCGCGGCATTTATTCCTGACCGAAACATCCTGGGACCGTTCCTGGGCGCCCGCGCCGCCACCATGATCGGTCTATATATTCTCGGATTCCTGGCCGCCATATTTACCGCCCGACTGCTTAAATCGACCGTCCTGAAGAGCACGCGATCGTCGTTCATGCTGGAGATGCCTCCGTATCGCTGGCCTACCGCGCGCTCGTTGGCGCTTCGCCTCATCGACCGCTCCAAGGTGTTTCTGCGGCGCGCCGGCACCGTAATTCTACTGGTCGCCGTAGTGCTGTGGGTGCTGGCGTATCTTCCGCTGACGAATGGCCAACCCTCGCAGATCGACCATAGCTTCGCGGCGTGGATCGGTCACGCCGTGGAGCCCGCCATCAAACCGCTGGGATTCAACTGGAAGATCGGGATCGGGCTGATCACCTCGCTGGCTGCCCGCGAAGTCATCGTCGGCACGTTGGGCACCATCTATGGCATCGATGGAACCTCCAACGAACTGGGCCTGCAAGCCGCGCTCCAGAGCGACCTGACCATGGGCGGAGCGCTGGCGTTGCTGGTCTTTTTCGCCTTCGCCATGCAGTGCATGTCCACACTGGCCGTGGTGCGCCGGGAGACCGGAGGCTGGCGCTGGCCCATCATCCAGTTCAGTTACATGACGGCCATGGCCTACGTGTGCGCGTTCCTTGTCAACAAGGCCGTCACCGGGTTTTAGCGCGCTTCTTCCACAGCACGTACCCAACAACCGCTCCCGCGACGATCACCGCGGATGCATAAAGAATGTAGCGGTGGACCAGCTCGGCCACCTGCCGCCAGTCTTCTCCCAGGTAATAGCCCAGCGTCAAAAATGTGGTCACCCACAGAGCGCCTCCCGACCAGGCGTAGGCCATGAACGTGCGCACCTCGAGTTTCGAGGTCCCCGCCACGAGCGCCGTAAAGTGCCGCACGCCGGCGATGTAGTAACCCACGAACAGCGCCCAGTGACCGATCCGGTCGAACCAGCGATGCACTTTGTGGAGGCGCTTCTCGGTCACGTGAATATACTTCCCGAAGCGGTGGACCGCCTCGTGTCCCAGCGTTCGTCCGAGCACATAACTCAGGCTGATGCCGGTCCAGGTTCCGGCCAGGGCCACGGCGAACGCCCCCAGCGGATGCAGCTTGCCGCGAAAAATCAGATAGCCGGTAAATACCAGCAACGTTTCATCGGGAATGGGGAGTCCCACGATCCCCAATGCCAGAAGAAGGAACAACGCTCCGTATCCGTGCGCGGCGACCCAGGCGAAGACCCCTTCCATTGTTTCTACGATAGCCTCCCGCGGTATCCTGGTGAATATAGGCTACGTTGCCACCATGCGATCGCTCAAGTCCATCTTCCTCATCGCAGCCGGAATCCTGGCCATCTTTTCCGCGGCCTTCTCGTATCAGCAGGCCAGCCCCGCCGCGGAGCAGCGTGCCATGCTCGATCAATACTGCGTCACCTGCCACAACCAGCGGCTGAGGACCGCAGGCTTGACGCTCGATACTCTGAATCTCGACCGCGTCGGCGATAACGCCGAGACCTGGGAAAAAGTTCTGCGAAAGCTGCATGGCGGGATGATGCCGCCGCAAGGCATGCCGCGCCCCGACGAGCCCACCCTGACCCGCTTCATGGCGACGCTCGAAGCCTCGCTCGAACGCGCCGCGGTATCCCGTCCGGACCCCGGCCGGTCCACATTGCACCGCCTGAATCGGACCGAGTACGGCAATGCGATTCACGATCTTCTGGACCTGGATATCGACGTCGCTTCGCTGCTGCCGGCCGATGACGAGGCCAACGGGTTCGACAACATCGCCGACGTGCTGCGTGTTTCGCCCTCGCTGCTCGAGCAGTATCTATCGGCTTCCGACAAGCTGGCCAGCCTGGCCGTCGGCGATCCGGCCATCACGCCCATCAGCCTGGTCTTTCAGGCTCCGCCGGATCTGTCGCAGGAAAATCACATCGAAGGTCTCCCCTTGGGCACGCGCGGGGGCATTCTGGTCCATTACAACTTCCCGCTCGACGGCGAATACGATTTCCGCGTATTCCTGCTGCAGAACATCGTGGGCTATCTGACCGGCCTGGAGTACGCCCATCAGCTCGAAATCAGCATTGACGGACAGCGCGTATTTCTGGCGCAGGTGGGAGGCGAGGAAGACAATAAGATGTCCGACGCCAACCTGGGCGTGGCCAAGGACACCATCGACGCCCGCCTGCGGACGCGCATCCCGGTGAAGGCCGGACCCCGGACCGTGGTCGTGACCTTTCTCCGGCGCAACTCCGCGCCTTCCGATGAGCCTCTGCAGCCCTTCACCCGCGATCACGATCTGCAGAACATGAACGGGATTCCGTTGATCGACCGGATGCAGATCACCGGACCGTTCAAC
>DATIRX010000498.1:0-9719 GCA_035469225.1 Bryobacteraceae bacterium | reverse complement strand
CTGCGGGAGCGAGCAGCGCGCCGGCCATGATGTTGCGGCGGGAAACAGTCATTTGGCGTCCTTGGCCCGCCCGCCCCGCAGGATGTTTTCCACGGCCTGGTTTCCTTCCTGGCAGGCATACTCGTAGAGCACATATTCCGGATCGCGAGTTAACGGGATCACGACCTTCCACGGTTGCGTATACACGTTCGGATCGTCGATGGTGACTTCGTACTGGATGGTGCCTTCCGCGATGCGAGTGAAACGTTCCACCACGTGTAGCGCCTCGCTTTGCGGGATGCCCTTGATCCGGCCGGTGGCAGCGCTGGTTGCGATCCAGCCCTTGCCGTTGTAATTGGTGGTATCCACGACCAGAGTGTTGCCTTCCCAATGTCCGCGCGAATCTCCGTCCCACGCGCGCACTTCTTTCGGAGCATGGGCACGGCCGTCGAGCGGTATCACCCGCGCGTCATGAATCATCTCCGACATGATCACGATGTTCCCGGTGCTTTGCACGATCTGATAGGCATTGTTATATCCGGCGGGAAACATGCGTCCGGGGACGCCGCGCGTGATGCAGCGGTCCCAAATACTCATGTGCTCGTAGGAATCGCTGACGTGCGCCAGATCGTAATCGCGCTTGGCTTCGGCTTCCGGTTTTACCGGGACCAAGCCGTTAGGAGGTTCCATGACCAGGGAGGTCTGCCGCGTGCCGACAACCTTGGTCCCGGCATCGAACCAGACCTGATTGTAGTTGCCGACGTCGCCCGCCGCGGGAGGGCGATCCACTTTACTCTTCGCCGATTGCTTCTCCAGTTCCGCCGCTTCCTGCTCGGTTAAATAGGCCTTCCCTGCCAGCTGCGCCGGCCGCTCAAAGGGCGTAATAGTGGCGTTGGTCCAGACCCCTTGCAGGTCCGGCTGTCCGTCGGCGGTATGGGGCGGGGTCCAGGCTTTCTTCGCCTGGGCCGATACGGCGGAAATCAATACCGTCAGAATGATAATCGAACGAATGATCACGGGATCCTCCTAAACCTTACGGAGTGCGGGAAGCCAGATAGGCCGTGATGGACACCATGTCATCCACCGTCAGCTTGGCCACGGCTTCCTTCATCAGCTGCGTCCATGGACCGTTCCGATTGCCCTTTTGAATGTCATACAGCTGGCGGGCAATATAGCTGGGCGAACGGCCCGAGATCGACGGCACGTTACCGAGGCCTTTCAGATCGGCGCCGTGGCAGATGCTGCACTTGACGGTCTTGCCGGCGCCGCCGGTGGTGACCAGAGCTTCGCCCTTCTTGATGCTGCCGACCGGCGCGTAGGCGATAAAGCCGGACTTCGAATCACGGAGCTCGGTGCGCTCCAGGTCCACCGGCATTTCGATCACGCGCGAGCCAATGGGTTCCATGCCTTTTCCGGCGCCTTCGGTTTCGACGAACATCCATCCGGAAACATGCGTCTTGGGGACCATCTTGGTTTCGATGACCTTGATCCAGGGCTTCGGCTTGATGCTGGCGAAATAGTCGGCCGCGGCTTTGACTTCGGCATCGTTGGCGGCCTTGCCGATGGCCAGCATGGTAGTCGGGGGACCCATTTTCGACTCCGAGGTCTTGCGGAGTCCGTTCTTGTAGTCCGCCATCTGTTGCACGATGTAACCGGCCGGAAGGCCCGCCAGGCTGGCGTTTTCCGGACGCCCCTGTCCGTTCGGCAAATGGCAATAGCCGCAGGCACGAACGTCCGGCCGGCGGCCGTGCATGACTACCTCGGGCATCGAAGGATGATCGTCGGGGTACCAATCCGGCGGATTGAACAGATCGCGGGTCTGGGGAAGCGTCAGAGCGACCGAGCTGCCCGGAACGTGCTTCTGAGATGTATCCGGAGGCGCGGCGGGAGCAGCCGGAGCAGCACCCGCGGGTGCAGGCGGATTGAGTGCATAGGCCCAAGGGGGAGTAGTCTGATTCTGGGCCAGAATCGTTATCGTGATCATGCCCACTCCAGCGGTTACCGCAGCGTAGCGCCACTTCGGAAGCTTCATGGTTCCTCCCTCATTCTCGGGACGATTCTAGCTCAATCTGCGTTAAGCTGTCTTGCAGGCCTGGAGGAAACACCAGATGCAGATCCGAGTGAACGAACGGTCGTGGACCTTCAACGGCCGTGGCGATACGCCGCTTCTATATGTATTGATGAACGAACTGCAGCTCCAGGGCCCACGCTACGGCTGCGGTTTAGCACAGTGCGGGTCGTGCTCAGTACTGGTGAATGGCGTCGAAACACGATCGTGCGTGACGCCGGTCTCCGCCATCGAAGGGAAATCGATTACGACGCTTGAAGGGTTGCCTGCCTGGTATGCGTCGCAAAAGAAGCTGGCCAAGGCTCCGGCGCTGCATCCCGTGCAGCAGGCCATGATCGACGAGCAGGCCGTCCAGTGCGGCTACTGCTTCAACGGCATGATCGTCAAGAGCGCGGAGCTTCTCTCGAAGACTCCCAAACCTACCGATGCGCAGATCCGCACCGCCATGAACGGTCACTTATGCCGCTGCGGAACGTATCCAAGGATCATGCAGGCCATCCAGCGGGCTTCCCGCGTTATGGCTGGAGGTGCCGCATGATTCGGCGCGATTTCCTGAAAGCCGGCGGCGCACTCGTAGTGGGGTTCAGTCTCCGCGGCAAGTTATTCGCGCAAGAGCGAGGAAGCAGACCCGGCCCGCCCGATGCCCGCCAGGTGGACACCTGGCTCGCGATCCATTCCGACAACACCGCCACCGTATATATAGGCTTCGCCGAGTTGGGCCAGGGCGCCTCCACCGCCTTATTGCAGATCGCAGCCGAGGAGCTCGACCTGGACATGAGCCAGATTAAGACCGTGCGCCTCGACACCAACGTTACTCCCAACCAGGGTGGGACGTATTCCAGCGCTTCGATCAACCGGGGCGGCCCGCAGGTCCGTACGGCTGCCGCCGAGGCCCGCCAGGCGCTGCTGAAACTTGCGTCTGCGAAGCTGAACACTCCGATGCCAGCGCTCACCATCGCCAAGGGCGTTGTGTCCGGTTCCGGCAAGTCGGTGAGCTATGGGGAGCTGGTCGGAGACAAGCCGTTCAACGTCGCTTTCACCGGAACAGCGCCTGTGAAGGCGACCACGGACTACAGGATCGTCGGAACGAAATTCCCGCGCAACGACACTCCCGCCAAGGTCAGCGCCCAGTACACGTACATGCAATACGCGCGCGTGCCGGGGATGCTGCACGGCCGCGTCGTCCGCCCGCGCGGCCAGCGGATGTATGGCGCGGGCGCGAAAGTACTGAGCCTCGACGAGGCTTCCATCCGTGCAATCGCCGGCGCGCGCGTCGTTCGCAAGGGCGATTTCCTGGGCGTGGTCGCGGAGAACGAGTGGGATGCCATCCGCGCCGCCCAGCAGCTCAAAGTCACCTGGGAAACGCCGCCCGCGCTTCCCGGAAACGCCGGTTTGTACGATCACATGCGCGCGGCCAAGACCGAAGACAGCATCGTACTCGAGCGCGGAAACGTGGCAACGGCAATGGGCAAGGCCGCGCACACCGTCTCGCAGACCTGCCGCGGTCCCTATCATGCGCACGCCCCCTTTGGACCAAACTGCGCCCTGGGCGACGTCCAGGCCGATTCGGCGCTGGTCATGTGCTCCACGCAGGATGTCTACGGCACCCGCAACAGCCTTTCGCGCCTGCTCGGTCTGCCGGCTGAAAAGATTCGCGTGCAGTATTACGAAGGATCGGGCACGTACGGCCACAGCTGCTATGACGACGCCGCGCAGGCGGCCGCGCTGCTTTCGCAGCTTGCCGGGAAGCCGGTTCGCCTGCAGTTCATGCGCTGGGATGAGCACGGCTGGGATAACTATGGCCCGGCGCACGTCGGCGAATGTAAAGCTGCTGCCGATGCCAGTGGCAAGATCGTCGCGTATGAGTACCAGGGCTGGCAGCACGGCTGGAGCAACACCGAAACCTCCGCGCAATTAACCGGCACGCCGACAGCGGAGTGGCCCGGCGGAGGCGTCCAGGGCGTCAACCGGCTGACCTGCGGCGGCATGTACGACATTCCCAATCTTCAGCTGGTAAATCACAAGCTGCCGGTGGCGTCGTATCTGAAGGGCGGATGGCTGCGCTCGCCGCTCGATCTCTCCTTTGCTTTCGCCTCGGAACAGGCCATCGATCAGCTGGCCTATCTCACCGGACTCGATCCTTATGAATTCCGCAGGCGCAACATGACGGATGCGCGCTGGCTGGGAGTTTTGGACGCCGCGGCTCAGGCAGCCAAGTGGACGCCGCGCAAAGCTGCGGCAAACATTTCCAAAGCGAATGTTGTGACTGGGCGAGGAATCGGGGTGGGGACGCATCTGACGTCCTACGGCGCTGCCGTCGCCGAAATCGAGGTCAACCAAGAAACCGGTCGCGTGGTAGCCAAGCACATGTACGGCGCCATCGACGCCGGCCAGGTGGTGAATCCCGGGTTCGTCGAAAACCAGATCGGCGGACAATTGGTCCAGACGTGCAGCCGGATGTTGAAAGAAGAGGTGAAATTCGACCAGACCGGCGTCACCAGCCTAGATTGGGCCAGCTATCCCATCCTGCGATTTGACGAATGCCCCGAGGTCACCGCCGTCGTAGTGCAGAGGCTCGACCAGCGATCCACAGGAGCGGGCGAAGAAGTGATGGCTGCCGCAGCAGCCGCCATTGCCAATGCATTTTTCGACGCGACCGGCGTGCGGATGCAGGAATTTCCGCTGACTCCGGCCCGCGTACTGGCCGCGCTCGCCCGGCGCTAATTTCGATCGTTCGCCTTTTCCGCGATCAGAATGAGGCTCTGTCCCAGGGGGAGATTCATGCCGTGCGATAGCCAGCTCGCCTCCATCGCCAGAGGCAGAAAAAGCAGGCGGTCCAGCCACGCCGGAACCGTGCCGGTTCCACTGGAGGGTGCGCTCCGCATCAGCGGCTCCCACAGCCGGAAGCGCGCCAGGGCCACCGGTAACAGCAGCGAATTGGCGTAGCTACAGCGAAGAACGCGAAAACCACAGTCACGCACGGTGCGTTGCAGGCGTTGCCGCGTGAAACGCTGGCGCTCGCTGGTGAACCGGGAGTGACGGCTTCGCAGGACGTTCAGCGCCGCCACGCGGAGCAGGAGCAATCCGCCCGGTTTGAGAACACGTGCAAATTCCTTCAGTGCGGGCGCCTCGCCGCCCCGTACGAAGTGAACCAGCACATCCAGGGAGAGCACCGCGTCGAAGACGCCGCTGCGGAAGGGACAAGCCGCGATGTCGGCCTGCGCTGGAAAGATCCGGCTGGATCCCCCCGTTCGGGAAATGCCTTCCCACGCAAGGTCGACGGGAAACATCCTCCATCCATAACGCTGCGAGAGCATGCGGGCCATGTGCCCGGTACCCGATCCTGCCTCCAGCACGCGTTCAACCTCGCGGCTGGCCGCCAGCGGATCGAGCATGGCAAACAGAATCCGCTGCATTCCCCGGAACCACCACAGCTCCTTCTCGGCCCGTTCCAGGCTGGCGAATTCCGCTGGATTCATTCCGCGGACGCTCCGCGAGCGATCCCGCGGGTGGAAGACCAGGCAGTCTGCTGTGGATTCAGGTAACGTTCGTGGTGCTGGCGGTAGAATCGCATCGTCGTCTCAAGGCCCTCGTGCAGCCAGACGCGCGGCTTCCACAGCAGCTCGCGTTCCACGCGTGTGGTGTCGGAGCAGTAACTTCCGATATCGGTGCGCCGGGATTCGTCTGGAAACGGGACCGCTTCAACCGTGCTCGCTCCGCCCAGGCGCGCCACCGTTGCCGCTACTTCGCCCAGGCAGACAGCCTGAGGTCCGCCGATATTGAACATTCGGGATTCGAGCCGCGGAGCCGCTCCCGCCAGCAGAAATGCGTCGACCACGTCGTCGACGTGCGCCGGATCGCGCAGCTGGCTCCCGTCGCCGAACACGACGATCGGTTTTCCCTCCAGGGCGTTGCGCAGATACACACCCAGGAAACCCTGCTGGGGCAGGTGCAGGGCCATGCGAGGCCCGTATACGTTGCTCAAGCGAAGAACCATGCAATCCAGATCGCCTCGCCGGGCCAGCAGCAGATGGTACTGCATGGCGGCGTACTTGTGAACGCCGTTGAAGTCGACCGGATGAATCGGGTGGTTTTCGTCTACAGGAAGGTACTCGGGTTTGCCATAGACCTGGCGCGTGCCGGCGTAAACGATCCGGGCCGCCGGGCAGTGCTTCCGGCAAGCCAGCAGGAAGCGCAGTTGCGAAAGAGTATTGATCTCAAGATCCCGGTCCGGCTCCTCCATGCTTCGGGAGTGGCTGATTTCACCGGCGAGATTGAAGATCACCTGAGTATCGGCTAATTGCGCCGAGAAGTCCTCCGCGCGTCCAACGTCGGCCGCGATGATGCGGATCTCGGATTCGACCGGGGCCACATTGAAGAGGTTGGCGCCGCAGCCTGGAAGCATTGGGTCGACGACGGTAACCCGGGCGCCTGCCTCCGCCAGACGGATCGTCAGATTGCTGCCGATAAATCCAAGGCCGCCGGTGACCAGTACTCGTTGATTCCGATATTCCGAAATCGTTGATTCCGCAGGGGAGCTAGTCATTTTCAGGTTACGGATGTGCGACCTCATTGCAGAAGTCGAAGGCATCGGGCCGCTGTTCAGCCTCCGGCCCTGTGACAATGACGGGTGGTGTCGAGCCGCCGAGCCGGTATTGAAGAGCGTATTCGCCGATGACCAGCGAGTAGGGAAAGCACTTGACGTAAATGCGATCTGACGCCTGGCGGCCTGCTCGAACCAGGGCTTCAGTGGGCTCAGCGCGAAGGGCGTACTGACGCTGTTTGTAGAACCAGAGAAATCCTGCCTGATGAGCGATAAGCACGGTCGCCAGGAGAGGAACAACCCACCGCTTGTTGTGGATCGCCGCCCATTCCCGCAGGGTGAGTGCGGCCGCGGCGATAATCAAGGCAATTCCGACGCTGGCAAAATACGTGTGCCGGCTGGGTACGCGCGGCATGTAGGTCAGAAAGCTGTACGGGAGCAGCGTAAGCGCCATCCAGGTCCCGGCAATCGACGCCAGGGCCAGCCACTTCCGCGCTTTCAGAATCAACAGCAGGGCGATCGCGGTAAACCCCCACACCCGCGCCAAGCCGCCGGCGCTTCGAATCAGAACTTCGAGAAACGGAGCATGCAGTGAAAAGGTGCCGTCGTTGAAGTGGAGATGGGTCTTGCGGGCGGCGAAAGCCAGCAGGAAGTAGGCGCCCGCCACGGCCGCGAACGGCGCCGCGCCCCACAGCCGCCGGAGATCCCTCCCCCGCTGGGAGAGCACCGCGAGGACCAGCAAGGGCACCACCGCCACGGCGGATTCCTTCGACAGGAGCGCCAGCAGGTAGAAGAGGAAGGCTCCTGCGTAAGCCATGGCCCGATGCGAGCTCGACTGGAGCCAATGGACCCAGCACAAGAAGCTGGCCAGAGAGAAAACGAATACCAGCAATTCCGGCAGCGCCGCATACCAGATCACCGCTTCGCTGTGCCGTTGGCTGACGGCGAAGAAGCAGGCGGCCAGCGCCGCCACCTTCCAGCCGACCGGCTTCCAGGCGCCCAGCGCGAATACCAGAAACGATCCAAGGATGTGAAGCACCAGACTTGAAATCCGGAACGCAAACGGATCCAGTCCGAACGCGCGCTCGGTCCAATAGGTCAGTACCAGGGATGTCGCACGGCACCGATAGAGCGCATCATGCGCCAGAGCGGACCACCCCGAGACGGGTCCGTAGTCATGAGCCAACTGGACCTGGACGTAGGTGTCAGAAATGAACGGCAACTGCAGCGCCCGGCCGTATGCCAGAACGCTGAGGGCCGTCAGGCCTAGCAGCATCACGGCAGCCGTCCGCGGCGTAAACCCGAAGCGATCATTCGGCGACGGGGCGCCGGACAGCACTGGAGCCACCACCAGCCGCCCGAAAAGTGCTCCGAGCTGCAAGAATGTGCTCGCTAACGACCGCACCCGAAAAAACTCCGATCGGCCGTAGCGCCGCGGATAGTGATGAACCGGTAGTTCGATTACGCCAGCACCGCTGAGTTCCAGCCTCCGCACCAGTTCCACGCAGATGGCGCCACCCGTCGAGCGCAGCCGCCCGGGCTCGAGGATGCTTCGGCGGATCAGCCGGAAATCACAATCGATATCCCGCAGCCGGATGCGGAACAGCCAGCGGGCCAGGCGGTTGTAGAGCCAGCCTATCGCGACGCGGTGCCAGGGGTCGTTCCGTTCGGTCTTGTAGCCATTCACCAGTCCGGTCTGCGGCGTGACTGCACGCAACAACAGTTCGATCTCGGCGGGATCGTACTGCCCGTCGCCGTCGGTGTAGAAGACGAACTCCTTTGTTGCCGCCGCAAAACCGCTCCGCAGCGCTGCGCCGTAGCCCAGGTTGCGGTCATGCGTGACCACACGCAGTACGGGCCCATACTCGCGGCGAAGAGCTTGAAGAACCTCCGCGGTGTCATCAACGCTGCCGTCATCGACGACGATCACTTCAAAGTCGTCGGCGACACGCCGCAAGGTCGCCATCATGCGGGCCAGCAGCGGCGGCAAAGAGCGCGCGTCGTTGTAAGCCGGGCAGAATACACTCAACCCGTAATGAAAGCGGAACTCCGCGCCCGCTGGCGGGACTGTGCGCCAGTCCGAGCGTACATGGCTCACCGTATCAACCCGTTACATCGCACAACAGCGAAGGTATTTGCGAAAGTATGCCACGCCGGTCCAGCCACGTCAAGGGAAAAATGGAAAAAACTTAACCATAGGTACTGGTGTAGAATTACTGCGGCTGTGGGCGTGTCCTCCGATGATCCAAGCAAACGACTTCCAGCGGCAGTGGCGAGAAATCCAGCAGGACGCGCTGGAGGCTTTTCAACGGGTGGGCTCAAGCGGCTGGTACGTATTGGGCCGGGAGGTGTGCGCCTTCGAGGAAGCCCTGGCTTCGAGATGGGGCCTGGAGCACGCCATTGGCGTCGGCAGCGGCCTGGACGCGATCGAAATCTCGCTCCGGGCCCTGGGGTGCCGGCCGGGGGATCGAGTGCTGACCACGCCGTTGTCGGCTTTCGCCACCACGCTGGCGATTGTGAAGCTGGGCGCCGTCCCCGTTTTCGTGGACACGGACGAACAAGGCCTGACGGATCTGGCGCGTTGCCGCGAGCTGTTGCGCCGCCGGACGGATATTCGCTTCTTCGTTCCGGTACACCTGTATGGACATGCGCTCGATACCGCCAAGCTGCGGGATCTGCGGGAGGAATTCGGACTGAAGATGGTGGAAGACTGCGCCCAATCGATTGGCGCGGCCTTCCGGGGCGAACCCACGGGCTTCGCCGGCCAACTTGCGGCCACCAGCTTCTACCCGACCAAGAATCTGGGTGCCGTGGGCGACGGCGGTGCGATTCTGACGCGAGAGCCCAGCCTGGACACGCTCCTTCGGGCGCTGCGCGATTACGGCCAAAGCGCCAAGTATGTCCACAAATACGTCGGCTACAACAGCCGCCTGGATGAGCTGCAAGCGGCGTTTCTCCGCCTGGCCTGCCTGCCGCGCCTGGATCAGTGGACGCGGCGGCGGCGGGAGATTGCCGGGAAGTACATGCAAGGAATCCAGCACGCTGACGTGCGGCTGGTTTCTCCGCCGCCCGGTTCTGAGTCCTCCTGGCATCTGTTTCCGGTGTGCGTTGCGGGCGGGCGTCGAAGCG
>DATIRX010000497.1:0-22610 GCA_035469225.1 Bryobacteraceae bacterium | reverse complement strand
AGGAGCAGCAGGCCATGCGGGAGCAATTGTTCCGCAGCGAGAAGCTGGCCGTAACCGGGCAGCTGATCTCGGGCATCGCCAACGACCTTCGCGCTCCGCTGGATCGGATCGTTGCCCTGGCCGAGTCCCTGATGGCATCGGCGGGAGCGCCTGCGCCGGAAGCCGACCTGCACCGCTTATCGGCCGAAGCGAATCGCGCGTCCGAGATCGTCTGGCGTCTGGTGTCGTTCGCCCGCCAGGACCAGTCCGGACAACAGCGAGTCAACGTGCATGCGCTGGTCTCGGGTCTGGCGCGATTTCGCGAACCCGAATGGCGCGTGCTGGGCGTGCGTCATCGCGTGCACCTCGGTCACGAGGCCTCCGAAGTCGCGGGATATGAGGGCCAGCTGGAACAGGCATTTTTGAATCTGCTGGTGTATGCGGAGCAGCGCGCCGCCGCTTCGCAAGCCAAGACCATCGTCATCAAAACCAGCGTGCTCGCGAACAGGTTCCTGCTGGAAATCGATTATTCGCCGCCCAACGGTCCCGATGCAGAACCCGATCCGTTCGCCGAGGCGGCCTCGGCCGAAACCGGCGCTCCGGGCCTCGAAGTGTGCCTGGGTATTCTCCGAAACCACGGAGGCGAAGCGCGCATGCTGCGCCGTTCGGGAATATGCGGATTCGAGATTGAACTGCCTCTGGCTCCCGCCGACGCTCCGGAAGTCCCAAGCAGTGAAGCCGCCCGGCCCAAACGCTCCTTGACACTGGCGCTGGTGGATCCGGACCTGTCCGCGCAGCGCGCGCTGGTAACGCTGCTGGGAGCCAAGGGCCATCGCGTGGTGCCGGCCACCGTGGAGAGCGCGGCCGATATCGTGCAGCGCCTGCGTTTCGACGCGGTACTTTGGGCGGTGCGCGCCGGCGGCAGCGGCTGGAGCGAGTTTCACGACCGCTTCCGCGCCTCGATTCCGTCCTTCGTGCTGATCAGCGACAATTACGATCACGACCTGGCGCGAAGCTTAGCCCCGCGGGGCGGGTTTCTGCTGGCCAGCCCCGTGCAGGAGCAGAAACTCTCGGAAGTGCTGCGGGAAATCGCCGCCCGCACCCCGCAGGTCTAAACCTGTCCCACCAGCTGCTTCAACACGTACGGCAGGATTCCGCCGTTGCGATAATACTCGCCTTCAACAGGCGTATCCACGCGCGCGACCGCGTCAAACGCGATGGTCGATCCGTTCTGGACCGCGGTCACTTTCACCCTGGCCTTCCCGCACGAGTCCACCGCCGCGGGAACGCCTTCGATGGAGAACGTTTCGAATCCGTTCAGGCCCAGCGACGCTGCGGTCTGGCCGTCCAGAAACTGCAGCGGCAGCACGCCCATTCCCACCAGGTTGGAGCGATGAATGCGCTCGAAGCTTTCGGCGATCACCGCCTTGACGCCCAGCAATAAGACGCCTTTGGCCGCCCAATCGCGCGAAGAACCCGATCCGTACTCTTTCCCGGCGATGATCAGCAGCGGCACGCCGTCCTTCTGGTACTTCACCGAGGCGTCGTAGATGAACATCTGCTGTTTGGAAGGAACATGCGTGGTCCAGCCGCCTTCGGTTCCCGGCGCCATCTGATTCCGCAGGCGGATGTTCGCCAGTGTTCCGCGGACCATGACCTCATGATTGCCGCGCCGCGCGCCATAAGAGTTGAAGTCGCCCGGCTTCACGCCCAGCGAAATCAGATATTGCCCGGCCGGGCTGTCTTTGGCGATGTTGCCGGCCGGCGAGATGTGATCCGTGGTGATCGAATCGCCCAGAACCGCCAGCGCCCGAACATCTTGAAAATCCTTGACGTGCGTCGCCGGATTGACCAGGTCGTCGAAATAGGGAGCACGCTTGATATAGGTGGACGATTCATCCCACTGGTAACGGTCGCCCGCGGGAACTTTGATCGACTTCCATTGCGCGTCGCCCTCGAACACTTCCGAGTATTCCTTCGCGAACATTTCGCGCTTGACCGACTTCTTCACCGCGTCTTGAACTTCCTGATCGGTCGGCCAGATGTCGCGCAGGAAGACGGCCTTGCCGTCCTTGCTTTCGCCGAGCGATTCGTTCGCCAGGTCCATATCCACGCGCCCGGCCAGGGCATAGGCCACCACCAGCGGCGGCGATGCCAGATAGTTGGCGCGCACCTGCGGATTCACGCGGCCTTCGAAGTTGCGGTTGCCGGAAAGAACTGCGGCTACGGTGAGCTTGTCCTTGGTGACCGCCGCAGCCACGTCATCCGGCAGCGGCCCGCTGTTTCCGATGCAGGTGGTGCATCCGTAACCCACCAGATGAAACTTCAGATCTTCCAGATAGGACAGCAGTCCGGCGTCCGCCAGGTAGTCAATTACTACTTTAGATCCTGGCGCTAAGCTAGTCTTAACCCAAGGCTTCGATGTCAGTCCGCGCTCCACCGCCTTCTTCGCCAGCAGGCCGGCCGCGATCAGCACCGAAGGATTCGAAGTGTTGGTGCAACTGGTGATGGCCGCGATCACGACGCTGCCATCCTGAACGATCCCGTTGGTCTTCGGTGCAGCGCCCAGAGAGTCGAGGAAGTTCTTCTTGACGTCGGGCAGATTGATGCGATCCTGCGGACGCTTGGGGCCCGCCAGCGACGGCACCACCGTCGAAAGCTCCAACGAGAGCGTGTCGGAGTACACCGGTTCCGGCGCGCCGTCCAGGCGGAACAGCCCCTGCTCCCGCGCATAGGCCTCCACCAGTTCGATCTGCTCCGGTGCGCGATTGGTCATGCGCAGATAGTCCAGCGACTTCTCGTCAATGGGGAACACGCCGATGGTGGCCCCGTACTCCGGCGCCATGTTGGCGATGGTGGCGCGATCGGCCAGGCTCAGCGCGCCCACTCCGTCGCCGTAGAACTCGACGAACTTGCCGACGACGCCCTTCTTGCGGAGCATCTGCGTGACCGTCAGAACCAGATCGGTAGCGGTCGCGCCTTCGGGTAAGCGGCCATTCAGCTTGAATCCGACCACCGCCGGCAGCAGCATGGTGGCCGGCTGGCCGAGCATGCAGGCTTCGGCTTCAATCCCTCCCACGCCCCAGCCGACCACGCCCAATCCATTGATCATCGTCGTATGCGAATCGGTGCCGACGACGGTATCGGGATACGCGCTGCCGTTGTTGTTAAACACCACCGGCGCGAGATATTCCAGATTCACTTGATGAACAATGCCGGTGTCCGGAGGCACCGCGCGGAAGTTGCGGAACGCGGATTGTCCCCAGCGCAGGAATGCATAGCGCTCGCCGTTGCGCTGATATTCGAGCAGGGCATTGGCCGCAAACGCGCCGCTGTTTCCGAACTGGTCCACCTGCACGGAATGGTCGATCACCAGATCCACGGGGATCAGCGGATTGGCCTTCTTGGGATCGGCGCCCATCCTGGTGAGCGCATCGCGCATCGCAGCGAGATCCACCACGCAGGGCACGCCGGTGAAATCCTGCAGCAGCACGCGGGCAGGGCGGAAGTTGATCTCGGTTGCGGGAGCCTTGGGATCCCACCTGGCAACATATTCGATGTCGGATTTCTTGACGGTGGTTCCGTCTTCAAAACGCAGCAAGTTCTCGAGAAGAATCTTGATCGAGTAAGGAATGCGCGAGAGCTTGGCGATGCCGGCTTTCTCCAGCGCGGCCAGGCGGAAAATCTCGTACTCCCGGCCGCCGGCTTTGAGTTTCCCCGCGGCTCCAAAGGAATTCTGACTTGTCATGGATGTTTCTATTTTATCGCGACAGGCGGGCGAGGCATGCCTCGCCCCTACACATGTCCACGTTTTACATGTATTCCGGGACTTCGATGCCCAGCACGCCGAGCGTCCGCTCCAGCTGCGCGCGGAAGTATTCGGTCATCCACAAAAGGAATGTCTTCTTCTCCGCGTTCGCCTCGATGAGCACCGGGAACTCCTGATAGAAGTTGCTGTACGCCTGGGCCAGTTGAAATGCGTAGCGAGCCACATGGGCAGGCTCGCCGCTGGTGACGGCCTGCTCGATCGCGGAGTCGACTTTCGACGCGGCCAGCAGCGCCTGCCACAGCTTTTCATCCGCGAGCTGACGGGCAATCGCTTCGTGGGTCAGCTCCGCACGAAAGTCCGGCAGCGCTTCGCCGCGCTCGCGCAGCTTTCCCAGAATCTTGCCGGCGCGGACGGAGGCATATTGGACATACACGCCGGTCTCGCCTGTAAAGGCCAAAGCCTCGCCGAAGTCGAAGGCGATTACCGAATTGCGTGTGTACTTCAGCATGAAATAGCGCAGCGCGCCGACGGCGATCTTGGTGGCCACGCGGCGGCGTTCCTCCTCGGGCCGGTCCGCATTGCGCGAAGTGACTTCTTCCAGGGCCTTCTCGATCAGCTTGTCGATCAGGTCGTCGGCCTTGACGCCCAGACCCTTGCGACCGGACACCTCGACGTAGGGGCGCTTCTTGTCTTCCTCCGACAGCTCGATTCCCATCTCCACGCAGGTTCGCGGCGAGAGGGCCACCATCTCGTAGGAAAAATGCACGCTGGCTTCGGCCTGTTTCTCAAAGCCCAGCGCGCGCAGCCCGGCGACCACCACATCCTGCAAATACGATTGCCGCGAATCGATGACGTTATACACGCGCGCACCGTGTCCGAATGCCGGCGATCCGGTGTGCGGTTCTGCCGTCGAGGCCCACACCTGGTGTCCGTCCGGATAGGTGTGCCACTGGTGATAATAAAAGTCCTTGCCCAGCAGCCCGAACTTCCAGAGCTGGTATGCGATGTCCTTGCCGACGTAAGTAACCGTCCCGTTCGACCGTACGATGACTTTACTATCCTCTTCATCGTCCGAAGTCTTAAAGGCCGAGGCCGGCATCACCCAACAGCCGCTGTTTTTGCCTTCGGTTTCGAAATAGATGGCCTTGCGTTCTTTCAGAAGCTCGAAGGCGGTGGCCCAGAATTTCAGGTGAAGAATTTCGCTTTCGCGCGGCAGGACGTCGTACTCAATATGCAGCCGCCACATGGTCTCCAGGTGCGCGCGGACAATTTTGTCGGAAACCTCATGGGCCTTTTCGGCGGCCTCGCC
Source organism: Bryobacteraceae bacterium (assembly GCA_035469225.1). GTDB lineage: Bacteria > Acidobacteriota > Terriglobia > Bryobacterales > Bryobacteraceae > Palsa-187. The sequence goes on along the minus strand of DATIRX010000497.1, from coordinate 17,553 downwards.
TTCGCCGGCTTCAATCGCATGCAGGACGTTCTTGCGCCACTCGATCGCTTCCGGATGGTCCTGGTAGTATTTCGAAACGTCTGCGTACAGCTCCCAGCAGAGGTAATCGTAGCGGCTGGAATTTCGAGCGGCCTTCTCCGCCAGATCCGGCAGATGTAAGAACCCGACCACTACGTCGGCCACCTGCACGCCGGTGTTGTCGATGTAATTCTGCACCTCGACGTTGGCGCCGGCGGCGCGCAGCATGCGAACGAAGGTATCGCCCAGGATGGCGTTGCGCAGATGGCCGATGTGAGCAGCTTTGTTGGGATTGATGTTGGTGTGCTCGACGATTGTTTTTTCCGCTTCGACGCTGGTTCCCAGCGTCTCACCTCGGAGCAGGGCATGGCCGTAATAGCCGCGGTCGAGGCGAACATTCATGTACCCATTGCCGGCGATCTCGATGGCCGCGACGCCTTCGATGGCCCCGACCGCGCCCGATAGTTCAGAGGCGATGGCCTTGGGAGCTTTCTTCAGCTGCCGGGCGAGCTGGAACGCAGCGGGTAGGGCGATTTCCCCAAAATCAGGCTGTTTGGGCTGTTCGGTAGCTACCGGGGCATCTACTCCGTAAAGACTCGCGATGCGCGCCGCAAAGGCGCCGGCGATCCGTTTTTCCAGGAAATGAAACATGAAGAACCAGTATGCCAGCAGCTACACGGTAGAATGAAGTTAGTGCCCAAAGTCACGTTTTCCAATATCGGCAGGACCGTCGAGTTCGAATCGGGAAAGCTTCCCTACGACGAGCACGGCAAACCTGAATCGATTCTGGACGTGGCGATGAACTTCGGCATTCAGCTGGAGCACGCCTGCGGGGGCGTCTGCGCCTGCACCACCTGCCACGTCATCGTGAAATCCGGGGACGACAATCTTCCTCCGCCGGAAGAAGACGAACTGGATAAGCTGGACTTCGCTCCCGGTCTTACCCCGCACTCGCGTCTGGCATGCCAGGCGGTGGTAAAAGGCGACGTGACCGTGGAGATCCCCGCCTGGAATCGCAATTACGTCAGTGAAGGCGGCGGGTCGTTGAATCTGGGCGATGCCATTCCGCCTCCCAAGAGCACGGTCACTTTAGCGCCTGAATAAGCAGCACTTGAATCAGGCGCGCCTGGTCCTGCGCCGAGATCCCCGAGTTTTGGGCGATATCCGCCCGCGCGCGCAGCTTGCGACGGTAGCGGCCGAAGTACTCCGGAATGTCTCCGCCAAACTGGAATGAGTACATAATGTCGGGGAAGTCCGCGGTATGCGCCAGTCCCAGCGCGTGGCCGGTCTCGTGGAGGCAGGTGAGGTAGACGATGGTATCCCGCAGCAGCGGGTCCGACGAGCCGGCTGAGGATATGTCCGGGCCCATCGCGCGCAGGTCCGGCCGGACGTAGACTTCCGCCACGCGCATGCCCTGGATCATCAACGCACGAGTTTCCCCGTACTGGCCCTGCTCGGAATCAGCCCAATGCAGGCGGATGTTGGCGCGCGACATCTGATCGGTCTTCTCGAGCTTCAGCTTCCCGCCTGAAGCCGCCTGCCACGCATCGAGAGACCATTCGGCCAATTGAAGGTCGGCTTTCCGGCAGGCAGTTTCCGGCCGCGTGCACGGTTCAATCCAGTAGCGCAGGTCGATGCCGTAGGCTGAGCTGGCCGCCAGCAGCAGAGTCGTAAGCCGTAGCGTGATCGGCATATGCCATCCCCCTTGAAATTACCTTATAGTACTTGAATTGCCATTGGGTGGGGATATAATCGCCGAAGGACGCTGGAATCAGGCGTACCCAAACAAGGAGACTTGCATGATGAGATTCGCTAAAGCTGTCATGACACTTGCGTCGATCACCGCTATTACCGGCACCGTCTGGGCAGAGGGAAAAGGACCTTCCAACTGTTCGGGTCTGCCCACTGCGGCAGAACTGAAGACGCAATTGGAGGCGGCCCCCGGCACCGGAGGTGAAGCTGGCGGCCTGTTCCAGGGAACACGGATGTGGGTCGCGGTCGTGAACCGTGATGGGAAACTATGCGCGGTCGCTAACTCCCAAACTGATCCGACCCAGGTGTGGCCCGGCAGCCAGGCCATTGCCAAGGCCAAAGCTTATACTGCCAACGCGTTCAGCCTGGATTCCCTGGCGCTCTCCACAGCGCGCCTTTACACGTTCACGCAGCCGGGCCATTCCCTTTGGAGCCTGGGCCAATCAAACCCGTTCGATCCTCAGGCGCTCGCGCCCACCGGCACGCAGGGCGGCGGCGATAACCAGATCAACGGCGGCATGATTTTCTTTGGCGGCGGCGTCCCGATCTATAAGGACGGCAAGATCATCGGTGGACTGGGTATCAGCGGCGATACGTCTTGCACCGATCACGAGATCGCGAAGCGCGTTCGCAATCTGCTCGGATTGAATCCCACCGGCGGCGCTTTGGTCGATGACATTACCTACTCCAATCCCGACGGCGCGAGTGTGTTCACCCATCCCAGGTGTCTTAATACCTATCGAAACGGCGTCTTTATCGGGAACGAAGCTCCGGCTGTTGGATACTAATAGCCAATAAGGGGGCGGGGGATCTAATTCGCCCGCCCCAATCCCGCTAGATCCAGGAACGTCTCCACCAGCTCTTCCGGTTCCTCGATGTGGATATTCACCTTGTGCGATTCCTGCGTGACCCGCAGCCCGTCCAGGATCTTTCCGCGTTCGGGCTGTTCCTTGGTGACCGCCATGCGGCCCAGCCCCACCAAAGCGCGCAAGCCATCGTAGAGACTCTTGGCTTCCTCATCGGTTCCGCAGGTTCCCGTCGCCAGCCCGTTCACGCCCGTCCGCAAATCCAGGTACACCGAGCCGGACTGGATGGAAGCGATGATCTTGTTGACGTTGGCCAGATCGCCCGGCGCGTTAAAGGGCAGTGAGGTAAGCCCGCCGCCGTACGCCGCCCATACTATGGCTTCGGCAGGCATCGCCTTCAATTGCTCGGCCAGCGCCGCGGGCGGACCCGTGGTCTTTTCTTTCTTGTCGATCAGCGACCGCAGAGCGGGAGTGGGTCCATAGCCGATCACGGACGGGCTCACCAGAAGAACGGCTTCGCGCTCGTCGCCCACCAGGTTGTAGCCCTTATATCCGAATCGCGTGGCGCCGGGACGTTCAATGCGGGGCTCGGCCTCGTTGGCGAATTTGCCGTGCCCCAGGACCACTCCCTGTTTTCCGTCGGAGATGAACAGAAGCTCCCACAGATCCTCGCGCCGGACTTTCAATCCGATTTGTTTGGGGAAATCGTCGAGCAGCGGCAGGGCGCGCTTTGCAAGGTGCTTTTGATAGATTGCAGTCTTCTGGAGAGCGTCCAGGCGGGCTCCCGCCAGAAGGATGGTATCGGGAGGAATCAGCGAAGAAAGCGCCGGATCGATTTTCGGTCCAGGGGGAGTCTTGACGCAGCCCGACAAGGCCAGGGCGAAGAGGACCAGACAAGTTGTTCTCATTTTCCGGCGGCCGCCTCCACCGCGCGCATCACCCGAAGAAAATTTCCGCCGTAGATTTTGCGGATGTCCTCCGCCGAATAGCCCTTCTCGAGCAGGGCGCGCGTAAGGTTCGGATACTTGGAGACGTCCTCGAGGCCGACCGGAGTGCAGCTCACTCCGTCGAAATCCCCGCCGAGGCCGATCGCGTCCATCCCCGCGATCTTGCGGATGTGGTCGATGTGATCCACCACGTCGGCCAGCGTCGCCCGGGAGAGACTCATTTCCTTGCGAAGCTTCTCGGACAGGATCTGCCGGTCCGGCTCGCTCAGAGTTTTCCCGGCCGTCTCCCTGGCCATGCGGGCATCCAGCGCCCTGGTATCGGCCGCGTCGTTGTCGCGGAACTTCTGCGAAATGAAGCCGCAGTAGAAATTCACCTGCACCACGCCGCCTTTCCTGGCCAGGGCAACGATCATATCATCGGTCATGTTGCGCGCATGGCTGGTCAGGGCCCGGCAGGACGAATGCGACGCGAAGATGGGCGCTTTGCTGATCTCCAGCGCGTCCCAAAAAGTCTTGTCGGCCACATGCGAGATGTCCACCATCATCCCTAGACGATTCATCTCGCGGATTATTTCCTTGCCTGGACCGGTGAGTCCGTTGTGATGCTTGACCTTGGGGTCGTCGACGTCGCCCGAGGAGTCCGCCCAGTTGTTGGTATTGGAATGCGTGAGGGTCATGTAGCGCACGCCCAGATCATAGTAATCGCGCAGCAGGCGCATGCTGTCTTCGATGGCATGCCCGCCCTCGATCCCCATCAGCGCAGCGATTTTCCCGCGGCGGTGCGCCTCTTCGATGTCCTTGGAGGTGGTCGCCAGCATAAAGTCGTTGGGGTAGCGCTCGACGATGTCGTGGCGCACGGTATCGATCATTTGTAGCGTGCGATTTGCGGATCGGTTGCCAGTCACGTAGGATGCCGCCACGTACACGGCGAAGAATTGCGCCCCTACGCCGCCTGCCTTTAGCCGCGCGATGTCCGTGTGGCCGGTGTCCGTTCGGGAGCCTATGTCGAATCCTTCCACAGTGCGGCTGGGAACGTCGTTATGAGTGTCGATGAGCAGGGCCGAGCGGTGCACGCGCATCACCTCGGCATCGGTCACAGCCTTGGTCTGGCCGCCGGCAAGGACGGCTGTAACCACCGCCAGGAGCACACGCGTCTTCATAAATACCTACTGTAACAACTTGATAGAATGGGCCCATCCGGAACGTGTCTGCTGGAGGTTTTACCATGACGCGCCTGATCATTCTTGGCGGTTTGTGTTTCGCGGTCCTGTCCCTGCAAGCGCAGGATGAACCCGCCCCGACTCCTCCGGCGGATATACCCGCGGCGACCCCGGTGGCGCCGGCGGCCAACGGGGGACGGGGAGGCGGGCCCGCCAACGAGCCGCGACCCTACGACCGCGTGATCACCAAAGACGCCAAGACTTCGGCCGGCATCTTCAAGGTCCACAAGGTGCGCGAGCGCGGCGCGGACACCTACTATTACGAGATCCCTCCCTCGGAGCTGGGCAAGGATTTCCTGTTCGTCGCCCAGATCGCGCAAAACACTATCGGCGCCGGTTACGGCGGCCAGGGAGTGAATGAACTGGTGGGCCGCTGGGAACGACGTGAGAATCGCGTGTTCTTGCGCGAGATTACCTACGACATCACCGCCAATCCCGGCGAGCCGATCGCCAAGGCAGTGCAGGCGGCCAACAATCCATCCATCATCATGTCGTTTCCCATCGCCGCGTTCGGTCCCAACGAAGCCCCGGTGATCGACGTGACCCGGCTGTTTCTGAGCGACGTGCCGGAGATGAGCGCGCGCGCCCGCGTTCGCGGCCGCGGCATGGATACCAATCGCAGTTACATCGAGAAGGTCACGGCATTCCCGACCAACATCGAGGCGGAGGCGACGCAGACGTTCACCTCACCGATCGATCAGCAGGGAGCGGGCGGCCGGGGTGGTCCTCAGGGCGGGATGCGGCCCGGCTCCGGCACCGTGGTGGTGCACTTCAGCATGGTGAAGCTCCCCGAAAAGCCCATGATGCCGAGGCTCGCGGACGCGCGCGTCGGCTACTTTACTACGTCCACGATGGACTACAGCCGTCCCGAGCATCGCGCTGAGCAGCGCCAGTTTGTCGCGCGGTGGCGCCTGGAGAAGAAGGATGCGAACGCCGCTGTGTCGGAGCCGGTCAAGCCGATCGTGTATTACATCGATCCGGCGACGCCTAAGAAATGGGTGCCGTATTTGAAGAAAGGTATCGAGAGCTGGCAGCCCGCATTCGAATCCGCTGGATTCAAGAACGCCATCCTCGCCAGGGAAGCGCCCACGCCGGAAGAAGATCCCCACTGGAGTCCGGACGACGTGCGCAATTCCGTGGTTCGCTGGCTGCCTTCGACCACGGAGAACGCGAGCGGTCCGCACATTTCCGACCCGCGCACGGGCGAGATTCTGAACGCGGACATCCAGTTTTATCACAACGTCCAGCAGCTGGTGGAAGACTGGTATTTCGTGCAGGTAGGCCCGCTGGATCCGCGCGCTTCCAAGCTCCCGCTGCCGGATGATCTGATGGGCGATCTGCTGGGCTTCGTCGTGGCGCATGAAGTGGGCCACACGCTCGGGCTTCAGCACAACATGAAAGCCAGCTCGATGTATCCCGCCGAAAAACTGCGCGATCCGGAATGGCTGAAGACCATGAGCCACACGCCGTCGATCATGGATTATTCACGCTTCAATTACGTCGCGCAGCCCGAGGACAAGATCGATCCCAAGCTGCTGATCCCCGGGATCGGGCCGTATGACAAGTGGGCCATCCATTGGGCCTACGCGCCGATCAACGAAGCTAACATTTCCGACGAAGAAAACAAAACGCTGGACACCTGGGCGCGCGAGCAGGAAAAGACGCCGTGGCTCCGCTTCAGCACCGATCGCGCGCAGGGCGCCGATTCCGGCGAGAATACGGAAGCTGTCGGCGACGCCGATGCGGTCTACTCCACCGGCCTCGGCTTGAAGAACCTCCAGCGGGTGATGGACAATTTGCTGGCCGCAACCACTCACGAGGGCCGGGACTGGGATGATCTGCGGACCGTCTACGGCCGGGTGGTCGGGCAGTGGGCCAACGAATTGGGTCACGTGGCGCAGATCGTGGGAGCGTTCGATTCGTTTGAGAAACATGGCGGCCAGAACGGGGTGCGGTTCAACCTGGTCCCCAAATCCCGCCAGGTGGCCGCGGTGAAGTTTCTCAATGAGAATGCCTTTGCGACTCCTACGATGCTTCTGCGTCCCGAGATCCTGCGGCGGATCGAGCCCTCCGGCGCTTTGACGCGAATCCGTACCGCGCAGCTACAGGTATTGAACTCGCTTCTGTCCACCCAGCGTTTCGGGCGGCTGGTGGAACAGGAAGCGATCGACGGGTCCGCGGCGTATCGCCCGTCGGAATTTCTGGCGGACGTCCGCAAGGGAGTCTTCGGCGAGATGTACGCGGCCCCTAACGTAACAACCGTGAAAATCGACGCGTACCGGCGCAACTTGCAGCGCGCCTATCTCGATCTCATCGCGACGCGCCTCAACGGTGCCCAGCGCGTGACGGACGACCAGCGTCCCATGTTCCGCGGGGAGCTTCGGACTATCGCCGCCGATGCCGCCGCCGCCCTGCCGCGGACCACCGATCGCGAGTCCCGGCTGCACCTGGAAGACCTGCGCGATCAGGTCGCCAAGATTCTGGATCCTAAGTTCCAGCTGGTGAATCCCACCCCGGCGCAGATCAATATTTTGCCCGTCAGCCAGCGCGAGGGCACATTCTGCTGGGAGGATTACGCGATCGGCTTGGAGTAACCGCCTACCAGGTCAGGCTGAAGCCGAACATCCCCTGGATGTCATTCAGCACGCCGCCCAGGCTGGCTCCCGGCGCCGGAGCGATCACCTTGTTGGGCGCGGGGCTGATGTAGTCGCGCGCTTCGACGCGGAAGCGCAGATTCTTGCGCAGGTCCCATTTGATTCCCGCGCCGATGTCGGCCACCGGCAGGATCTCGTGCGTGGCGGTCAGAGCCGCGAAATTACCGAGCAGCTGGCCCGCCGATTCAATCCCGGTTCCCACCATAATCCTGGCGCCGCCGCCAAAGGCGATAAACGGCCGCATGCGCGAACCGCGCTCGCGAAAGTGTCCCAGGAAATCGGCCGTGATGAGATGCGAGTGGGCGCTGAAATTGGCCGCCTTGATGTTGCCGGAGGACAACTTCAGGTTGTCGAAGCGGTACAGGTAACGCACCTCGCCGCTCCAGTACTTGTACATGTCTTCGCCGGCGAATACGCCCACCAGGGCGCCGTGCCGGATTCCCGTATCGGCGCTCCCGGTCCTGTTGCTGACGGTCAGGTGCGGCGCATACCCATATCCTCCGATGGCGCCCACTTCCCATTCGCCCTTCTCGGCGCTCGCGATGCACGCCGCCAGTAGGCCGGTCAATACAAGTTTTTTCAGCATGTGATGTCCTTGGTCCTCTTCTCGCTCTTCAATAAGCGGCTACGGGTTGACGACTCGAACCTGGAGCGTCGTGGAGAAATCGCCCTGCTTGATGGTCAGCGGGGTTTGCACCGCGCCGGCGACGCCATGGGGCACAAGCACGTTGATGACATAAACCGCCACTTCGCCCGGAACCAACCCCGAGAACAGCAGATCCAGGCTGGAATTTCCCAGTGTCACGGTGGGCGGGGTTGCGGTGACCGCCAGCGGATCCGACGGTGCGCCGTCGCCGAACGGCGCGGCGGGTGACGTCTGGCTCAGTCCGGTGAGATAAATCGAAAGAATGTCATCCGGATGAATGGGATTGGTGAAGTTCACGAAATCGGCGTTCTTCTGGCGAATGACGGTGGCCAGTCCGGACTGGTCGCCGGCCTGACCGCTGCGGAAAATCGCCGGAGCGAAGGTCTGAATGTGCGCGGTGAAGGGATTGCTGACGCCGCCCGGATTTCTCACCACCAGCGGGACATCGCCGGTGAGTCCGAAGGGCAGCTGCGCCAGGACCTCCGTGGGGGAAACGCGGAACAGCGGCAAGGCGATGTTTCCGACCGTGACGCAGGCGTCGCCCAGGGTCGAGGGCAGCGGCAGGCTGACGGCCGCTTCCGACCGCGGCGCCAGTCCGAAACCCTGCACCAGCGCCAGGCCACCGGGGGCGATGCCCGAGCCGCCGTCGGCGCCGTTCACGATCCCGGTCACCGTCGGGATGGGCGTGGGTGCGTCGAAATTGGAGGCCACCACGGTTACGCCCGATGCGGTAAGAAGAAAGATGGAAGTTCCATCGGCGGAAACGGCCATGGTGCGCGTGAAGGGGAGGATCGTCTGGCCGATTTGTCCGATGCGCGGGGTGGTCAGTGTGCTGGCCAGCAGGGGCGCTTCGGCGACGGATTTACCATGGAACGGTTCCAGCGTGTTCAGGTTGACGAACTCGATGGTTCCGGGGCCGGAGGCCGATGCCGCCGTAGTGCGGAGCCCGAATTGTCCCAGCAGGCCGACGCCGGAAGGGCTTCCCGTGGTCGACTGCAGGGTGGCGACGGGGAACAGGCCCGGATCCAGTACGTTGTTGCCGACCACGAACAGGTTGTCGTTAAACGCGCCAAATGCGCCGGCTACGGAACCCGTATTGGTCCGCGATACGACCCAGGTATTGATTCCGGCGTCCCACATCGCGACCGTTCCATCCGCCATCGCCATCAGGAGGTAGTTCTCTGAAGGAGTCGAAGAAAGAACCGCTGTGGGGGGAACCTGATTGCAGTAGATCCCCAGGGTGGGCGGTGCATTCGCGGTGCGGCTGAAGAAATCGACCCGGTACAGCGGATTGTCGACCGGACCTCCCGTACACGTGACGCTTGCCGGCGGCGACACCACGCGGACCGTGGCCCAAATGCCGCCGTGCGCGACGGCAATCGACCTGGGGTAGCCGTCCTGGAACAGGATCGGAGCCTGGGTTTCAAATGTTTCGAGATCGAAAACGCTGGCCAGATGAGACCGGTCGTTTCCTACGATCATGTAGCGCTGATCGTCGGTAATCGCCATCGTCATCGGGGTATTGCCGGTGCGCATCTGGCCGATCTGCTTCAGCGTTGTGCTGTCGTAGACCAGCACCAGGTTCTTATCCTGGCGCAGCATGTAAAAGCGATTCCGGAAGCGGTCCGCAATAATGTCTACGATTTTTCCGGGTACGTTGAGGATCTTTCCGGTCTGGTTCACGTCGCGGGTGTTGATCAGCAGCCGCACCGGGAACGGAATGTTGACCGCGCCGGCGGAAGTGACGGTCAGCGAAATAGTAGTAGTGCCGCGGGCATTCTGAAACACCGTGGGATCCACGTCGATGCGCACCCGCGCAGGCGTAATACCGCTAGTCTGGCTGAGCCGCACGCCGGTGGTGCCATCCGGCAGCGACAGCTTGAAATCCACCGGCCCGCCGCCTAAATTCACGATGTCCAAAAACTGAGAGATCACCTGGCGATTGCAGGCATCGCCGAAGAACAGCACATCCTCCTGCAGGGCGGTTACGCGCGGGGTGTTCCCGGACAACGATCCGACCGGAAGAACCAGCACGCCGCCTACGGAGGCCGCGTACATGGTGTTCATGTCACTCGACATCAGGGTGCGGCCGGAGATGGTTTGCGGCAGCTGGATGCGCGCACGCACGGTCAGATTGTCGGTATCCATCACGTGCAGGACGGGAGCTTCCGTCGTGGTCACGGGTGCGTCCACATAAAGGACGTCCCGAAGGCTATCCCACGCATGTCCGCCGAAGCGAAAATCCCCGGTGGCGTACGGGATGTCCGCCCAAAGGATCGGACCCGGGCTCAGCAGTGTCCAGCCGGTCATGAATTTCGAGCCGTCCTGGTTCACGCTCACCGAACGCGGCCCCAGCGGCGGAGTAGAAATAATGTCAATGATGCCAAGCTGCTGTTGACCCACTCGAAATCGAAGAATTGCCGCACTCTTGGGATCGCCGCCGGCAATCTGCGCCAGGACGACAATTGTCTGGCCGTCGCCGGAAACTCCGGTCGATGCCTCGATGATATTGGGAGGGAACGTGTTGAACGGTACCGGCAAAGGCTTCCCCTCGAGAGGAGTCGGCGCTGGCAGTGCTATGGTCACGCCTGTGGATGGATCCACCAGCAGAAACTGCGCCGCTGTGATGACCAGTGCCTGGCTGCCCGCGCCGAATGCTGCTGCCAACACCGGATCTGCGAGCACGACATCCCGCTTGGTGCCGTCATCCAGATTGAAGATCGTCAACCCGCCTTTCGACGAAGCGCCCTCGATGTTGTTGTATTCGCCGACCAGCAGATAATGGCCGCCCGGCGACAGCGCCACTGCGCTCGGAGGAAACGGAACCTGCAGCGGGCTCTGGAGGGTGCGGCTGGACGTGTCCATCACTTCGATACGCCCCGCGCTGAAGTTAGCGATGTAGAGCCTGCCCCTGCCCTCGTCAAGAGCCAGGTCGGAAACTGTTCCGCGGACCGGGACAGCAGTCCCGAAGGTCGCGGCGTTCGCCGCTCCAGCGATAGAAAACAGCGCCAAAAGCGCCAACGCTGTGCGCTTGTCCAATTGCATAGTTCCTCCGAACTTACTTTAAGGTTGGTGCTTAGGTTTAACTATCATATCCCAGCATTTGTGCTATAAGTCTAGGGCCTGTGGCGAGTTGGTACTATGACCAGGCCAGAGTCAGCCCAAAGCCTCCCGTACTAAGGAAACAGGTTACGATCAGAACTTGGATTCCCTGCGATTTACCTGCCAGCGCGGCTGCATCAACTGCTGCGACCAGCAAGGCTTTGTCTACCTGACTGAAACTGATCTCAAGCGTGCGGCCAGGTTCGTCAAAATGTCGCCGAAGTCCTTCGAGAAGAAGTACGTCTACCGCACGCGCCACCAGATGCGGTTCCGCAAGCCGCCTGATAAACAGTGCCCGTTCCTGGCCGGACACGGCTGCTCGATCCACCCCGCCAAACCCACCCAGTGCCGGACGTTCCCGTTCTGGCCCGAGTTAGTCGAGCGCAAGAGCGAATGGAATCGCACGGCGAAGTATTGTCCCGGGATCGGAAAAGGGCCGCTGATCCAGATCGGGACGGCGCTGGAGATCGCCGAAGAGCAGCGGCGGGCCTACCCGGATATGTATAAATGAGGCCGGGCGAGGCATGCCTCGCCCCTACGCGGGTGTAGGGGCCGGGTATGCCCGGCCCTCATCACTTCTGGCTCAATCCGCCGTCCACCGCCAGCACCTGCCCGGTGATGAAGTCCGACGCGGTCAGGAAAAACACCACCTCGTCGGCGATCTCATCCGCCGTCCCAGCGCGCCCGGCGGGAGTCTTGGCAATCAGCCTCTTCACCCGGTCATCCGGTTCGCCGAACGGGATCACCCCGGGAGCCACCGAATTGACGGTGATCTGCGGCGCCCAGGCTTGCGCCAGCGCGCGGGTCATATGAATCACGCCGGCTTTCGACGCGCAATAGTGGGCATGCTCGGGCCACGCGCGGATCCCTCCCAGCGAACTCATATTTACAATCCGCCCGCGACCGGCAGGCAGCATGAGGCGCGCGGCTTGCTGGCAGCAAAAGAACGTCGCTTTCAGATTCACCGAATGGATGAAATCCCAGTCGGCTTCGGTGATCTGCAGCGGATCCCGCAGCGTAAAGCGCGCCGCATTATTCACCAGCCCGTCCAGCTTTCCGAAATGCTGCTGCACTTCTGAAAACAGCCGCTCGATCTCGGCGATCTTCTCCAGGTCGGCTCGGAAGAGTGGAGCGTTGCCGCAATCCGCCGCGGTTTCGCGCGCTTCCGCTTCCGAAGACGAATAGTGAATCGCGACGCGGGCGCCTTCGCGAGCCAGCCGCAGCGCGATCCCCCGGCCTATCCGCTTGGCCGCTCCCGTAACCAGGATCACCTGCCCGTTCATACCGTGGGGTCCCCGTGGACTTCCACCTCTTCTGGCTGCACAGCGGCTAACTCCGGCTCAGGCAGGCGGCCGCTGAGATTGCCCCAGCCCCAGAAGATCGCCGTGGTCGAGCTCAGCACGCCGGCCCACAGCCCGATGGTGCGCGGGCTCACGTGATCGGAAAACAGACCGGCGATAGCCATGGACACCATCATAGTGGCCCACGTCCAGGTCTCGATGGTCGAAAAGACCCGCCCGCGGAAATCGTTCGAGACGTGCCGCAGAAGCTGCCCCGTGTTCAGCACCGAGCTGACGGCCACGGCTGCGCGCGAGAGCGCGATGAAAACCAGCGCACGGGCAAAGGTGGGCGCCTGGCTGAACAGAACATAGGAGCCGCCGTGCACGACGTAACAGATCGAGATCACGCGTTTGTAGGTTTCGAACCGGATGCGCTTGCCGATGTAGTTGGCGACGAGCGCCCCCGACACCAGTCCGATTCCGGCGCATCCCCAGATGACGCCGATCCCCGCGGGACCGCGCTCAAACACCTGTTCGCCAAACAGGCTGAACAGGATCTGGGCCGCTCCGCCGCCGGTCGCCCAGCCCACTCCCACCAGCCCGACTCCCAGGATCAGCGGCGTCGCACGCATGTAGCGCAGGCCTTCGGTGTACTCATGCCACGGCCGAAGCACTCTGCTTTCGGTGATCGCGCCGCGGTCGGACCGGAACCCGCGCGGGGCTCGAAGCTGCCAGATGCACAGCGCCGAAAACAAAAAGGAAAACGCGTTGAACAGGAACGCGACCTTGTAGCCAAATCCGGCGACCGAAGTGCCGCCCAGGAAAGACCCGATCATCACCGTGGTCCATTGCGTCAGCTGGGTCAACGAATTTGCGGTGTGCAGCTCTTCTTTGCTGGCGATCGACGGGAGAATGGACGCCCGTCCGCTGGTGAAGAACGGCGAGGCGAACATCAGCATTCCGCTCAACAAATACAGCAGCCAGGTGCGTCCGGCCGGAATGCCGGCGATGAACACCAGCGCGATCACCGCCCGGGTCAGGTCGCTGGTAATCATCAGACGCTTGCGATCCATGCGGTCGAGAAGGACGCCCGCGATCGGTCCGCCCAGCATCACGGCACCGCCGCGGGCCAGCAGAATTCCGGCGACCACCAGCCCGGATCCGGTGTTCGCCAGCACCAGGCTGAACACGGCGATGTTGTTATAGTGATCGCCGATCTCGCTGATCACCTGCCCGATCCAGGTGTAGCGATAATTTCGATTGGAGCGCAGCAGCTCCGCGAAGCCTGTCACGCGAGCGTTTCCTCGCGGACGGTCACATGCCTCAGATAGTCTCGATCTATCTCGTATCCGAAGCCGGGTGAATTCGAGACGGCGATGGTTCCTTGAGGCGAGACTTCCACCGCCGGCGAAATAATGTCGCGCTCCCAATATCTCCTGCTCGCGGAGACGTCTCCCGGCAGGACGAAATTGGGCAGAGTCGATAGCGCGATGTTGTGCGCACGGCCCACTCCCGATTCGAGCATGCCCCCGCACCACACCGGAACGCTGTGGGCTTGTGCTACATCATGGATTCGTAACGCTGCAGCAAATCCGCCCACGCGTCCCAGCTTGATATTGAGAATGCCGCAAGCCTGGAGAAAAATCGCCTGTTCCGCGTGATGGACGGTTCGAATGCATTCGTCCAGGCAGATGGGCGTATCCAATTGCGCCTGGAGCGTGGCATGATCCACGATTTCATCGTGCGCCAGCGGCTGCTCGATCATCATCAGGTGAAACTCGTCCAGACGTCTCAAGTGGTTTGCGTCGTCCAGCGTATAGGCGGAGTTCGCATCCGCCATCAGGCGAATCGCGGGAAAACTTTTGCGGACCTCCCGCACCACGTCGACATCCCAGCCCGGCTTGATCTTGATTTTGATGCGCTGATAGCCGGCGGCGACTTCCTTCTCGATGGTCTTCAGAAGGTCGGCGACCGTGTTCTGAATTCCGATGGAAACGCCGCAGGCGATCTCCTTGAACCAGCCGCCTCCGATCTGTTCCCACAGAGGCACGCCCTGCATCCGCGCTTCCAGATCCCAGAACGCCGCCTCCACTCCGCCGCGAGCCATCCAATGACCGCGAATATGCTCGCTCCTGCCGGCCACCTCCGCGGCACTGGCGAACGGAAACTTAAGCACGCGCGGAGCAACGTAATCGCGCACGATCAGCCAGGCCGCATCGGTCCACTCTTCGTTGTAGAAAGGATTCTCGCCGCAGGTGACCTCGCCCCACCCCGAAACTCCGTCGCCGGCCACTTCCACCAGAATGATCCTGCGATGTGTGGTGCGGCCGAAGCTGGTTTCGAAAAAATGCACCAGCGGCATCGCGATCTCGCGAATTGTAATCCGGTCTACCTGGAGTCCCATACGCCCAGCAAATAGGTTCCCGTATCGCCGTGCCGCTCGAAACCGGTAATGGCGAATCCCCGATCGAAGTGCCCCTCCAGCTCGCTTCCCAGCCACTCTTGCGATGCGCGAGTTTTCTCCGGCGGCAAGGGCACGCGCGCGATCACATCCGTTTTGGTCCGGGACTTGGCAATCCACCATTGCGCCACGCACCGGTCCGTAGGCAATCCGCCGTGCAGGGGGCTGGTGCTGACGCCGTACATATTTCGAACGTAGCGCGGCACGATCGCTCCCAGACTCTCGATATTGAAATAGGCGTTCTTGGCTTCGAACGGGTCGAAGGTCCACTCAATCAACTGGAAGCCCCGGGCCAGGGCGTCGCGGCGCTGTTCCAGCTTGAGCAATTTGCCCACTCCCGCGTCTCGCCATTCCGGCAGCACTCCCAGCATGTGGCTGTGCAGGTAGATTTCCCCGCCGGGTTTCACTCCTGGAATCGCCAGGCAGAACCCCGCCATCCGCTCGCCATCGAACGCGCCCAGCACCTGGCCCCCGATTCTGCTGGCCACCACGAACAGCCGCACCGGAAGCAGCTCCAACTCCTCGAATCCCCAGATGAGCCTCTGGAGGCGGACGGCTTCGGCGAATTCTTCATGACCGGCCAGCGCCCGGACGTTCATACGCCGTTGCGTTTCGCCTCCTGCCACAGCGATTCCATTTCCTCGATGGTGGAGTCCTTCGGGGATTTGCCCTGCGCCTCCAGGCCCTTCTCCACGAATGCGAAGCGGCGGCGAAACTTGGAGTTGGTCCCGCGCAGGGCCTGCTCGGGATCGACTTTCAAAAACCGCGCAATGTTGACGATCACGAACAGCAAATCGCCGATTTCGTCCTGGAGAGCCTCTTGCGATCCGGTTTTTCGCGCGCCATCCAGCTCGTCCAGTTCTTCGCGGAGCTTTTCGAGCACCTGATCGACGTTGCTCCAGTCGAATCCGGCTCCGGCCGCCCGTCCGGAGATCTGGCGTGCTTCCATCAGGGCGGGGAGGCTGCGGGGGACTCCCGCCAGCAGTCCCTTGGGTTTCACTTTCTCGGTCGCCTTGATCTCATCCCACTTGCGCACGACGTCTTCCGCGGTTTTCGCCTCGCCTTCGCCGAAAACATGCGGATGGCGGCGGATCAGCTTGCTGTTAATGGCCTCAAGCGCATGGGACACATCAAAGCGTCCAGCTTCTTGCGCCATTTGCGAAAAGAA
This sequence comes from Bryobacteraceae bacterium, assembly GCA_035469225.1. Classification (GTDB taxonomy): domain Bacteria; phylum Acidobacteriota; class Terriglobia; order Bryobacterales; family Bryobacteraceae; genus Palsa-187. The sequence goes on along the minus strand of DATIRX010000497.1, from coordinate 1,499 downwards.
CACGACTTGCAGCAACAGGTCGCCCAGCTCATCGGCGACCCCGTCCCAGTCGCGGGCGTCGATCGCGTCCATAACCTCATAGGTTTCTTCAAGGAGATAGGGTTTGATGGTGTCGAAGGTCTGCTCGCGATCCCAAGGGCAGCCTTCCGGGGAGCGCAGGCGAGCCATGATCTCGACCAGCCGCGCGAAGCCGGCCACAGCGGGCAGCTTGGGCTCGTTGGGTGGCATCGGAATGTTCAGATTAGCATGGGACCACTGGGGGGCGACCGTTCTGATTCTAGTACTAGTACGTTTTTGGCATTATTTGCCCCAAAAAACACGATACACAGGCATCGGACTAAGGTATACTGATCCCAAGCCTACGGAGAAGGCCTATGGAGGAGCAAGATGTTTCACGATAACAAATTCAAGAACACGGTCCTGGCAACCGTAATCGGTGCTGTAGCGATGGCGATTCCCGCGTCAGCCACAATCACCTTCGACGGTTCGAGTTCCATCAGTAACACGTTCCAGCAGACGCAAAACAATCCATGCGTCATTGGCGATCCGTCATGTAATGAACCAGCGGGCATGACCTACACTTCGAACACTGGGCCGGGGGACTACGATTTAACCTCGCCGATGTATACGGCTACTTCGCCGTTCACCACGTTTTTTGGGAATCTCATCCCGACGACCTTTCGCATCGGTATCGACAGTAATATCGCGACGGGAGCTGGTCTTCAGGTTTTGGATTTCTTTAGAACTTACGATTGCGGAACGACCGGGTCTAGCTGTTCGATCGATTCAGCGAACTCTTTTGAGACGAACACAAACCTACCAAACAACAATAACGGGAACGGGTATTCGGACGCGACTTTGAATGGTTTCGTGCTGACAGCCGGCCACAAGTACCAGTTCAGGGCGGCGGTTATCAACGCAACGGATGGAATGGAAGAGTTCTTCCTTATCCCGTTAACTTCGAGCCCTATCCCCGAACCGGTTACGTCAGCTTTGGTCGGGCTCGGGCTGGTTTCGCTGTTCTTCCTGAAACGCCGGGCGACCCGGTAAGCGGATAGATCTAAGAAGTTTCAAGCATATCGGACCGGGATTGCGGAAGCAGTCCCGGTTTTCCATTTTTGGCGTCTTTTTAGTGGGCCGCCACCGTATCTCACGGATAATAAGGGGTATCGCCCCGAATGGTTCCATCGCTAGTACCCAGTACGATTTGATACTATTCCGGGCAAAAAAGGCGGCACGAAACCGCACTGATTCAGATATACTTACGTTGAGCCTAAGGGAAAGACCTGGGCGGACGGCACCGTGGTCGGAAATCGCGGGCCGAGCGAGATGGAGGATGAATAGAGAGATGAGAGTCGGAAAAAATGTTCTTGGCGTATTTGCGCTGATGGCTGCGGCTGCAGTCGTCCCCGCCAAGGCGGCAACAATCGTCTATGATTTTACGAGTGACCATTGTACGGGCGGTTGCGGGCCGGCCGGCACCATATTTGGCAACATCA
>DATIRX010000496.1:0-16293 GCA_035469225.1 Bryobacteraceae bacterium | reverse complement strand
GAAAGAATTGCCGGGCCAAGCTCTTCGGAGTCGTGAAATGAAAACGGGTAATCCGCCCAGCCGCTTCTCTTCAGGATCCTATGGGAGCCCACGGTACGGTCGTGCCGCCCGCCGATCCGCCTGAGTGCGGCGAGAACGCGCCGCGCCTTGGCCGAAGGCCAAGTGCTCATGCAGCGACGTCGAACACAGCATTGACCCAATCGGGAGTCAGTTCGCCGTGCACGATACGATCCTGGACGATCTCCCGCGCCGCTGCTTCGGCCCGCTCGATGGCATGTTCCCGCGAGTCTCCGTATAGCAATACGTTAAGCTCCGGAACCTCGGCGATCCAGCGGCCGTCGCTCTCGCGATCCAGCTCAATAGTGAGCTTCATGGCCCAATCCTAGCATGGCCTCCGCCCTCTGCCATACATCATCGGGGAAGGCAGTAAACGGGAATGAGAGTGCCTGCATGGGAGCGTCAGGGCGCTTGTTTGGCTTGCGCGATTTGCTCGGCCGTCAACTTCTTACCGACCTCGGCCAGCCGCTTGCGGGCCTCCGCATGACCTTGCGCGGCGGCGCGCGTGAACCAGCGGTACGCTTCCAGGTCGCTCTGCCGGATTCCCTGTCCCGCCAGGTACATCCGCCCGAGGTTAAATTGCCCCGCGGCGAAATTCTTCTCGGCCGCCTTGCGATACCAGTTGACCGCTTCGGCGTCGATCTTCAAACTCCCCCAGCCCTTCTCATACGTCATGCCCAGTTCGTTCTGGGCCGGGGCGTAGCCCTCTTCCGCCAGGCCCCGCAGGCTTTCCTGTCCTTGAGAAATCCCCTTCTGCGCGGCCTTGCTGGCGTAACGCACCGCTTCGGCCGGGTTCTTGGGAACGCCCAGGCCGATGGCGTACGCCAGCCCCAGATTGGCTTGCGCTTCGGGTATGCCCTGGTCGGCCGCCTTGCGGAACCAGTTGACTGCTTCGGCTTCGTTCTTCGCCACGCCCATGCCGTTGGCGTACGCCACTCCCAGGCTGTACTGCGCGCCGGGGACGCCCTGATCGGCCGCCTTGCGATACAACGTAAAGGCCTGCGCGGGATTCTTCGGAACGCCCTGTCCGCTGGCGTACAGAGACGCCAGGTTAGCCTGCGCCCCCGCGTCGTTCTGGTCGGCGGCTTTGCGCAGCCAGTTCGCCGCTTCGGTGTAATCTCGCTGCACACCCTGACCGCTCAGGTACGCCACGCCGACATTTCCCTGCGCGACCGGATGGCCCTGCTCCGCCGCCTTGCGAAACCAGCTGACAGCCTCGGCCTCATTGCGTTTCACCCCGCGCCCCTGCGCGTACATCATCCCCAGGGTGGTCTGCGCATCCGCATGCCCATGTCCGCCGGCTTTGCGCAGCCAGCTAAGCGCTTCGGCGCTGTTCTGCGGCGTTCCCTGGCCCAGCAGATAGGCCATCCCCAGCTGATACTCGCCGTCGGGGAAACCTTGTGCGGCCGCCTTGCGAAACCAGCCCGTGGACTCGGTAAAGCTCTGCGTTACTCCGTATCCCTGCGCGTACAGACTTCCCAGAATGGTCTGCGCCGTGGGATCACCATTCTGCGCGATGGGGCGCACGATCCGCAGTGCCGTGGCGTAGTCTTTGCGGGCGATGGCCGCTTGCACATCCTGTAAGGTCTGCTGCGACTGAGCCCGCACCCAGCTCGCGGGAGTAAGTAGCAACATCGCCAATATGCCGGCAGCCCAGGTTTTCATTTTGCCCTTATTGTACTCCGCAGCCTAATTCCCTACTCGCGTGTTGGGTGGAATTCATCGCTCTGCCATTCTACGCCGTCGAAGGTGGTAAGTTGTAGGCATGCGGCCGGCGGTCGTCCTCGGCTTGATCTCGCTCCTGGCAGGCGATGGTTTCGGCCAGCGTCCCGGTATGCCGCTGGGACATCCGCTGCCTCCGGTAGGTCCCCTTCCTTCACTGGCCGGTTCAGCGCGGCCGCCCATCGCTCCTCAGTCCCCTCAGCGGGGAATGCGGTCATCAGGATTCTATTCTTTGCCCTACGCGGCGCCCTATGCGGCGCCCTACTATCCGGCCTCGTATTATCCCGGCCCCTACGGCGATTCCGCGCCGCCCGCGCCCGGCGTGACCATCATCCAGCAGTTTGCGCCACCAGCAGCGCCCGCCCTCGCGCCAGAGCCGCCGGTGACGCCGCATATCCAGGAATATCCGGCCGCGGCTGCCGCTGTGCGTTCCGATTCTGAACCCGCGCTGTTTGCGATCGTGCTCAAGGACGGATCGGTGCTGCCGGCGGCGGCGGTGATGACGCAGGAAAACGCGCTTCAGATCGTGGATGCCGACGGACAGCATCGGCGCGTGCCGTTGAACGCGATCGACCGGGAAGCTACCCGGCGCCGCAATGCCGAGCGCAACCTGAAGTTGCAGCTGCCCCCGCCATCGGCACCCTAGGCCGAATCAATCCTCAAACTTTTCCAGCTCTAATTGGTCCCCGCGTTGCGTGCCGGTCTGCTCCAGCGTACCCGCGGGAAGCTCCAGAACCGAGTGCGCCAGCAGGCTCAGCGCGATCCGTCGGCGAACCATATTGGGCCGGATCTTGAGAATCTTGTGCTTGCGATTCAGGAACACCACGTCGATGGTGAACTTCATCGCAAACGTGTGGACCCCTTCGCAGGGGACGATCCACAGCCCTTCGCCCGGGGCCAGGCCCGTATGTTTCAGTAACCCGGTGCGCCGCTTGGCGCTGGTGTCGGCGATTTCGGCGCGGGCGGCCAGCATGCGCCCTCGAGTTTGATTGGTGACGCGAAGCTTGGCCAAGATCCCAGACTAGCCAAGCTGGAGCGCTACAATCAAGGTATGCGAGCGGAGCTAAGCAAGGCGAGTTTTGGCGCGGGCTGCTTTTGGGGCGTGGAAGCCGCCTTTCGCCGCTTGGCTGGGGTGAAATCCACCCAGGTCGGATACATGGGTGGCAGCACCAAGAACCCCACCTACGAGGACGTCTGTACCGACTCGACTGGCCATGCCGAAGTAGTGGAAATCACGTACGATCCGCAGGTGGTCAGCTACCACGATCTGCTGCAGGTCTTCTGGGACAATCACAATCCGACCACGCTCAACCGGCAGGGTCCGGACGTGGGCGCGCAATACCGCTCGGCCATCTTTTACCATACGCCCGAGCAGCTGGTGGAAGCGCGTGCCTCGCGCGAGGCGGACCAGGCGCGGTTTCCCAAGCCCATCGTGACGCAGATCGTTCCGGCCACCGAGTTCTGGCGCGCCGAAGAGTATCATCAGCAGTATCTGGAAAAACGCGGCCTCTCGCACTGTCATCTTTAGGATTCCTTCTTGAAAATTGGTTTCGTTAGTCTCGGCTGCCCGAAGAACCTTGTCGATACCGAGGTGATGATGGGCCAGCTCACCGCGCAGGGTCACGAACTGACGCCGCACCCGTCCGACGCCGACGTGATCGTGGTCAATACGTGCAGTTTCATTGATCCCGCCAAGCAGGAATCGGTGGACACCATCCTGGAGATGGCCGAGTACAAGAAAACCGGACGCGCGCAAAGACTCATCGTGGCGGGATGTCTGGTGGAGCGCTATCGCGGCGATATCCAGAAGAACATGCCGGAAGTGGACGCGGTGATCGGGACCAATGAGCTGGAAAAGATCACGGCGCTGTGCGAGGGAGTCGAGCCGGCCGAGCGAAATCCGTTCGAGCCGTATCTGTATCATGACGCGACGCCGCGCGTGCTGGCGACGCCCCAACATTACGCCTACATCAAGATTGCCGAAGGCTGCGATCATCCCTGCACCTTCTGCGTGATCCCGCAGTATCGCGGCAAGTTCCGCAGCCGCCGGTTTGAGAGCGTGATCTCGGAAGCCACCAGGCTGTTCTCGCAGGGCGTGCGCGAGATCAATCTGATCGGGCAGGATACCACCTGCTACGGCGAGGATTTCGGCCTGAAGGACGGCTTATCGCAGTTGCTGGAGCGGCTGGCCAGTATCGAGACCGACCATGCCAAATGGGTCCGGTTCCTGTACTGCTATCCCAACAAGGTCACCCAGAAGCTGCTGGATACCATCGCCCTAAACCAAGCTTTGGTGAAATACATCGACATGCCGCTGCAGCATGCCAGCGCTGCGGTGCTCAAGCGCATGAAGCGCGGGGCCAACGGAGACATTTTCCTTAAGCTCCTGGAAAAGATTCGCAGGACCATCCCGGGCGTGGCCATCCGCACCAGCATGATCGTAGGGTTTCCGGGCGAGACGGACGCCGATTTCGAGGAGCTGTGCCAGTTTGTGCAAGCGGCCCAGTTCGACCGCATGGGAGCGTTCTCGTACTCCGACGAAGACACCAGCCGGAGTTTCGCGCTGGACGCGAAAGTCGACGGGCGGACGATTCAGAATCGCAAGCGCCGGCTGATTGCGATCCAGAAGAAAATCTCTCGCGCGCGCAACAAGACTCTGGTCGGGCGCGAAGTGGATGTGTTGATCGAAGGACCGTCGGCTGATTCCGACCTGGTGTGGCAGGCGCGCATGGCGAGCCAGGCTCCCGACATCGACGGACTCTGCTACATCTCAGACCCGGGCGAAACTCCGCTGCGGGCAGGCGAGTTCCGCAGGATGCGGATCACCAAGGCGCACGACTACGATCTGACCGGAGAGTTGCTGGATTCACCGAAGGCCGCGGGGCGGGAGGTTCGGACCACAACTCTTCTCCAGATTTCGAGATAGAGATGCTGTGTCCGATTTGCAGGAAAAAGGTCCAGAGGGACGGCGAGTTCATGCCGTTCTGCAGTGATCGCTGCCGCGAGATCGATCTGGGGAACTGGGCGTCTGAGAAATACGTGATTTCGACGCCCGTGGATCCGCAAAAGCTCGCGGAGCTGCTGGACGACGAAGAAAGCGGCGAATGAGCGCACTGGCGCGCCTCATAGCCACTTGTTTTTTCCTCGGGAACGTGCCCAAGGCCCCAGGGACCGCGGGTTCATTGGGCGCCCTGGCAGTCGCCTGGTGGCTGCACTCCTCCTACGACATACCCGGTGCCGGTTTCGCGGTTTACGCGCTCCTATTACTCGCGCCGGCGAGTTGGGCGGCCGGCCGCGTTGCCGAAGATGTTGGCAAGCCAGACTCCGGCAAGAATGACCCCCAGATCGTAGTGATCGATGAATGGGTCGGCCAATGGATCACGCTGGCAGGCGCCGCAACCCTCAACTGGAAAAGCTGGCTGGGCGCGTTTCTGTTGTTCCGGGCCTTCGATATCTGGAAGCCCCCGCCGGTCCGCCAGCTCGAACGGGTCCAGGGCGGCGCGGGCATTGTGCTGGACGACGTGATGGCCGGAATCTACGCAGCGCTTGTATTGTACTTCGCTGGGTGGTTCAATCTTTATTAGCAGCTCGCATATGGCCCTTCGTAAGAATTCCGAATCCCGCCCGCAGATTTCAGACGTTTCCCCGCCTGCGGCGATCCCCGGGGGCGAATTCCGCATTCGCGGCAAAGGCCTCGCGGGCGCCGAGCGGCCCATCGCACGCTTCGGCGAGCTGGCGGCTCCCATCATCATCGGATCCGATTCGCTGGTGATCGTACGCGTGCCGGAAGGCGTATCGCGCGGCGAGCTGGTGCTGGGCAAAGACGACCATGCGGCCTGGACTTGCGATATCGGCATCCAGATCGCCGAGGGCTTGCATCCCGTTTCCAACCCCGTCGTTGACAAGCTGGGGAACATCTACGTCACCTTCAGCGGCGCCGCCGGACAGAAGACGCCGGTCTCGATCTACAAAATCGATGCCGGTCTGAACATGAAGCCTCTGGTGTCGGAGATGATGAATGCGACCGGCCTGGCGCTCGATGCCGAAGGCGCGCTATACGTTTCCAGCCGTCACGATGGCATGGTCTATCAGGTGTCGCCGTCTGGAAACACCTCCACCTATGTCGAAGGCATGGGAGTGGCCACCGGAATCGTCTTCGACCGCGAGGACAATCTCTTTGTCGGCGACCGCAGCGGAACCATCTTCAAGATCAGCCGGCAGCGGCAGATTTATGTGTTCGCCACGCTGGAGGCGTCCATCGCCGCCTATCATCTGGCATTCGGTCCGGACGAGTACCTGTACGTGACCGGCCCCACCACTTCGAGTTTCGACGCGGTCCACCGCGTGTCGAAGGACGGACACGTCGAAGTGTTCTATCGGGGGCTGGGGCGCCCGCAAGGGATGGCGTTCGATGCTCAGGGAAACCTATACGTGGCCGCATCGCTGGGCGGACGACGAGGCGTAGTGCGCATCACACCCGAGCGCAAAGCCGAGTTGTTCCTCTCCGGGCCGGCCATCGTGGGCCTGGCGTTTACGCCGTCCAAAGCGATGATTGTGGCCACCAACAACTCGCTGTTCAAGGTGGACACGCGCATTGAAGGCTGGCCGGTTCCCTAAGGCTGAATGCCGGACGCCGAGATTATCGCGGTGGGGTCGGAGATGCTGACCTCGCAGCGCATCGACACCAATTCGCTGTATCTCGCCGATCAACTGAACGCGCTGGGCGTGGAAGTGCGCCGCAAACTGATCGTCGGCGACGACCGCACGCTGCTGACGGCCGCTGTCCGGCAGGCCTTGGAGTATGCCGGGATCGTGATTCTGACCGGCGGTCTGGGACCCACCGAGGACGATGTCACCCGCGAATCTGTCGCCGCCGCGCTCGGGCGTCCGCTGGCGTTCCATCAGGAGATCTCCGATGCGATCGAAGAACGCTTCCGCCGGCGGCAGCGCAAGATGGCGGAGATCAATAAACGACAGGCGTACGCGATCGAAGGCGCGCAGATTCTTCCCAACACCAACGGGACCGCGCCGGGCCAATGGATCGAGCACGAGGGACGCTTAGTCATCCTGCTGCCCGGACCGCCCGGCGAGCTGAAGCCCATGTTCGCCGGCGAATGTCTGCCGCGTCTGATCGAGCGCCTTCCCAGGCAGGTGATCCGCACGCGATTCTACCGCGTTACCGGACTCACGGAATCCGACCTGGACGCTCTGATCGCGCCGGTGTATACGCGGTACGCGAATCCTTCGACGACCATCCTGGCTTCGCCGGGAGACATTCAGATTCACTTGCGGGCCCGGTGCGAATCGGCGGAACAGGCGGAGCGTTTGTTGGCCGAAGTCGCTGCGCCCATCGAGGATTTGCTCGGCAAACACCTTTTTTCGCGCAACGGCGATCCCCTGGAAGCCATCGTGGGAACTCTTCTGCGCGAGCACGAAGCGACGCTCAGCATCGCCGAGAGTTGCACCGGAGGCATGGTCGGGGAACGGATCACCTCGGTGCCCGGCAGCTCGAATTACTTCCTGGGCGGTTTCATCACGTATTCTGACCTGCTGAAAACCGAGCTGCTGGGCGTGGACCCGGCCGTGATTGAGAAGCACTCGGCCGTGAGCAAGGAAGTGGCTTGCGCGATGGCCGAAGGAGCGCGGGCCCGCACCGGGGCCACCTTCGCTCTGTCGATTACGGGCGAAGCAGGTCCGGAATCGAGCAGCGGCGTTCCGGTCGGCACCGTCTTCGTCGGATTCGCTGGCCCCGATAAAACGGAAGCCATCCGGTTCGCGATGCCCGGTGACCGTCCCCGTATCCGCGGATTCGCGACCCAGGCCGCGCTGGATCTATTGCGGCGGCGGCTGCTGAAACTGGATTAGCCGGCGGATGCCATCGACTCGATTCATTTGGGCGGCGCTGGTACTGGCCACGGTGCTGTTCTGGGCGATTCCGCTGTTTCAGCCGCAGGCCACCATCCACTGGGACCTGGCGGACGCCACCTATCCGGCGCAAAAATACCTGGCCGATTCCATACACGCCGGACGCCTGCCCTATTGGACGCCGTTCCTGTATTCGGGGACGCCATTTCTGTCCGATCCGCAGACGGCTGCCTGGTATCCGCTGCACTGGCCGTTTTTTCTGATCGGAATCACGCCGCGGGTTCTGTTCTGGGAGCTGGCCTTGCATTCTTTTCTGGCGCTGGCAGGGGCGTTCCTGCTGGCTCGCAAGCTGCTCGGCGAGCCTGTGGCAGCCGCGGTGGCGGCCATGTTCTACGCATGGGGCGGCTTCTTCGCCGCGCACAGTTCGCAACTCGGAAAGTTCGAAGCCGCGGCCCTGCTGCCATGGATGTTGTGGGCTTCCCTAGCCGAGCGACGCCCGTGGCTGCTGACGGGAACGTTCGCGGGACTCATCGTCCTGGCGGGCGATTTCGACGCGGCGTTCTACTGCTTCTTCGCGTTGGCGTTCTTCCTGTGCACGCAGGCCTGGAAACGGGGAGCACTCCTGGCGGCGTCCACGCCTGTAATCGGATGCTGCCTGAGTGCGGTGGCCATCCTGCCATGGATGGAGATCCGTAACTACGCCACGCATACGGTGGTTGCGCCGGCGGCTTCGCTGCGCGGAATCGATCTGGCGGCGGTCATGTCGGCCGATTATTTCGGATTGATCTCGGGCAACTACAAAGGCCCGGACGAGATTCGCCAGTTCTATCTCTACGGCGGCCTGCTGCTGCTGCCGCTGGCGGTCACAGGATTGATCCGCCGGGTGCGGCTGCTGCCCATCTGCTCCCTGGTGCTGCCGGGGCTGTGGTACGCATTCGGCCCAAAAGCCGGATTGGCCCGATTGCTCACGATGCCGCACGCGCCTATCGAGATCTGGTTCGTGCCGGCGCTCGGATTGGCGATCGCCGCCGGATCGGGCGCGGCTTTCGTGGCTGAGAAGATGGGGCAGAAGCGCTTGCCGTTCCTCCTGATGGTGGTGATTGCGGCCGACCTGTGGCATTTCAACTTGTACAAGAGCCCGCTGGTGTATGCGTCCACCAGCTTTGAAACACTGTATGGGAAACGCCAGCAGACCTTCGAAGCCGGTCTCCGCGAAATCAAATCCCAGCCTCTCTACCGGCTGTGGACCTCGTCTCCCAGCCTCGCCATCGGACCCGTGGATGGATCGCTGGCGGCGCGCACGGAAGTGACCTGGGGCGCGGGATTCGCCGAGTTGAACCGCTATTCCGAATACAGGCGGGCGATCCCGGCAAATCCGAAGCTCTTGCATGGCCTGAGCGCGAACTATCTGGTGGATATGAAGGGACGCGTGGAACCGGATCCGTCGGCGCTGCAGCGGGTTTCCGTCCCGGCGGCGCTGGTCTGGGTGCCGGACGCGCAAGCCGCGCGTGCCGCGCTGGCATCCATGGACCCTTCGCAAGCCACCGTCATCGAAGGCCCTCCCAAGGATGCTCGACAGCTGCAGCCCGCGGAGCTGAGGGTCGTGGAATATCGCGAGGACCGGTATAAAATCCGCTACTCCGCGTCGCAGGATACGTTAGTGCGAATCTCCGTGCCGTATGCGCCCGGATGGGAGGCCCGTATCGATGAGACGGCTCGCGGGGATGGAGTCCAGCTGCCCGTGATACCCGCCGATTATGCGTTTTCCGGCGTGCTGGCTCCCGCCGGGCAGCATGATCTGACGCTCGAATTCCATCCGAAATACACCCTGGCGGGTGGAGCATTGAGCGCCATCACGGCTTTGGGCGCGGTTTTTCTATCACTTCGGCGCGGCAGGCCCCGCACAACGCCACTGTAGCTTTCCCGGTTTCCGGCCGATGAAGCGGTAGGCTCCTATGGTAGAAACCATTTCCGCTCCGGCCGATAAAATGTCCCAGCGGGCCTTGTCCGCGCTGGGCAAGCTGCCTCCCTTCTCGCCCATCTTGAATAAGCTGCTGGCGTCGCTGGCGGGTGAGGACGTCTCCTTCGCCAAGCTGGGGGACCTGATTGAAAAAGACGCCGTGGTAGCGGGAAACATCATGCACCTGGTGAACTCGGCGTTGTATGCGCGCCGGGCCACCATTACATCGGTGCGCCACGCGCTGGCGCTGCTGGGGATGGATAAAGTCCGCAACACGCTGCTGGGAATGTCGATTTCACGTATGTGGAGCCAGGTGAAGACTCCTCCCATCTGGTCCATGGCGCGTTTCAACCGGCATTCGGCTTCGGTCGCGGTGCTGAGCGATCAGATCGCGGCGCGGGTGCGCTCGGATTATCCGGAAGGCGCATTTGTGGGCGGGCTGCTGCACGACCTGGGGCGCTTGCTGATCGCGCTGGGCCTGCCGGAAGAATTCAGCCATGTGATCAAGCTGCACGAGCAGTCCGGACGTTCCTGGACGGAATGCGAGCTGGAGCTGCTGGGTTTCACACACGCCGCGCTATCGGCCGATGCGCTGGCCGTGTGGAAGTTTCCAGAACAGGTGCAAATCGCCGTGCGCGATCACCACCATCCGCCGGCGTTCCAGCCGGAGGGAATCGTGCCGCTGAGCGCCATCATCGACGCAGCCAATCAGTTCGTGAACGCTACCGGCGAATCGATCGTGGCGAGCACCGCCGTCGCAGTCAAGCTGGCGGGGCCGAAAGACGCCGCGGCGATTGCGGCACTGGGCGTTCCAGAAGAAAAGCTCGACAAGCTGCTGGCCGACTTCCACGCCGAACAGCAGGCCATGGGCGCTTTCTTCAAATAGCGCGCAATCCTCGCACGAACACCGTCGCCGCAAGGTACAGAAACACCACCGCCGAAATAAGGGCCAGCACCCGGATCACGGGCGTTCGCAGCGAAGCGCACCGCCTTCCAGGCCAGATGCAGAAGCACGACGGCACCGAGAAGCCACAAGGCCCAGCGCACGGGAGCCCATTGGATGAAAGTGAAGGCTGCGCTCCAGCGTGTCACGCGTACGGAGCCTGATCCGGACCGGCCCGACCACCCCGACGATCCCTACGCCCTGGTGGGCGCGCCCAAGAACCCCCGCACTCCCTTGCGTAGCGCCGCCGCTGCCGCTCCCCTACATTTCGAAAAGCCCTGAAGAGCTTGCGGTAAACTCTAAGTAGTAGGACCTCCCCCGTATGCCGGCCGTTCAGTCCATTGTCGACGAAATCCTGGAATTGAAACAGCAGCGCCGCGCCATCATTCTGGCGCATCACTACCAGGAATCCGAGATCCAGGAACTGGCCGACGCCATTGGCGACAGCCTGGAACTGGCCCGCAAAGCCCGGGATTTTGAAGGCGACGTCATCGCCTTCTGCGGCGTGGTGTTCATGGCGGAAACCGCCAAGGTACTGAACCCGACGCGGACCGTAGTTCTGCCCGATCTGGATGCCGGCTGCAGCTTAGTGGACAGCTGCACCGCGGAGCAAGTCCGGGCCTTCAAGGCGCTGCATCCGGACCATGTGATCGTCAGCTACGTCAATACATCCGTCGAAGTGAAAGCGGAAAGCGATATTCTGTGCACTTCGCGCAACGCCGTGCGCATCGTGAACTCGATTCCAGCCGAGAAACCGATCCTGTTTCTGCCGGATATAAACCTGGGCAATTACGTAAAACAGCAGACCGGCCGCGACAATATGCGGATCTGGCAGGGGGCCTGCATCGTACACGCGACATTCTTATCGCGCCGTCTGGCAACCGCGCGCGCGGAGCATCCGCAGGCCCTGGTCGCGGCGCATCCCGAGTGCCCCGCCGACGTTCTTGCGATGGCCGATTTCATCGGCTCCACCAGCGCGATCATCGACTGGTGTGTCTCGGCCCCGGCCGAAGAGTACATCGTGATGACGGAGAGCGGCGTGCGGCATTCTCTCGAAAAACTCGCCCCGCACAAACGCTTCTACTTCGTCCCCAATGAAAACTGCAATTGCAGCGAGTGCCCCTACATGAAGCGCAACACGCTCGAGAAGCTGCGCGATTGCCTGGCGAACCTGGCGCCGCGCATCGAGCTATCAGACGACCTCATCCGGCGCGCTGCGCTGCCCATCGAGCGGATGCTCGCGGTTCGTTAAAGGGCCCGCTGGTGGCCTTCGACGTCTCCCACGCGGAAGTTCAGGAAGCCGTGCGCCGCGCGCTGGCCGAAGACATCGGCACGGGCGACATCACCACGAATCTGTGCGTGCCGGCGGATGCGCGCGCCTCCGGGCGCATGATCGCGCGAGAATCGCTGACGCTCGCCGGCGTGGAGCTGCTGCCGTTGATTTTCGGCGGGTGCCGGGCCGATCTGAGCCGTCACTCGGGAGATCGGCTCCAGGACGGCGATGAGATCGCGGTGATCCAAGGTCCGGCCCGCGCGCTGCTGACCGGCGAGCGCACCGCCCTGAACTTCGTGCAGCGCCTGAGCGGGATCGCCACGGCGGCCAGCGCGTATGTCCGCGCCGTGGAGGGAACCAACTGCCGGATTCTGGACACCCGCAAAACCACGCCGGGACTGCGGCGGCTCGAAAAGATGGCGGCGGCGGCGGGCGGGGCCGTCAATCATCGCATGGGACTGTTCGATGCCGTGCTGATCAAGAACAATCACATCACCGCGGCGGGGGGCGTGCGGGAGGCCTTGAACCGTACGCGTCCCGCGGGCGTTCCGGTGGAAATCGAAGTGCGCACGCGCACCGAGTTGGATGAGGCGTTAGCCTGCGGTGCCTCGCATCTGCTGTTGGACAATTTGCATCCCGATGAGGCCCGGGACTGGATCGCCCACATTCATGGGCGGGCGACCGTGGAGCTGTCCGGAGGCATCACGCTCGAAAACGCCCGGGCTTACGCGGAAACCGGCGCGGATTTCCTGTCGAGCGGAGCGATCACGCACTCGGCCCGGGCCGTGGATATCAATCTTCGCCTGGAGCTACTGGCCTAAGAGCTCCGCCGCGAGCTTCTCGGCTCCGTATAACTTCCGCAGCGCTTCGGTCATCGCCGCCGTGTGAACCGCCACCGCGCGATTGGTCTCGCCCTCATAGACGAAGTCGCCCACCAGCGATTCGATGTTGCCGTCGAAGATCAGGCCCACGATTTCGCCGTTCTTGTTGATCACCGGCGATCCCGAGTTGCCGCCGATAATGTCGTTGGTGGTGACGAAGTTGAACGGCGTGGACAGATCCAGCTTGTTACGGCCTTCTACATAACGCTTGGGCAGCTCGAAGGGGCCCTTATTGCCGAAGCTGGCGGAACGATCGTACAGTCCGAACAAGGTCGTCATGGGCGGGGCGATGGTGCCGTTCATCGGATAACCGCTCACCTTGCCGTAGGAAAGACGCAGAGTAAACGTCGCGTCGGGGTAGGTCGATTTGCCGAACGCCGCGAAGCGAGCCTTGCCGAGCTGCTCGCCCGCGCGCTCCTCGACGCTCTGCACGTTGTCTTCATTCCACTTGATCAGCTCGCGGCGCACGGGGTCCAGTTTCCGGGCCAGCACGATCATCGAGTCTGCGGATGCGGCGAGGGCGGATTCCCCGCCCTCGACCAGTTTCTTGCGGACTTCGGAATCGGCCAGCTTGGTGCCGTTCACCAGTTCCGTGGCGACCTCCCGCGGTGCTTTTCCGTTCATCACCATCTTTACCCACGGATCGTTCGGACCGACTTCCGCCAGATCCAGCTCCAGTGCTCCGGTGATGCGCGCGATTTCCATGTCGGGATAAATCGGCGCGGGAGAGAACATAGCCAGCCGGGTCGATTCCAGCTGCGAATCGTGGTAGCCCGGCAGCCGCTCGCCGTCGGGCTTCTTGATCTCGGCCACATACTGGACGATCTGCTGCGCCAGGTTCGCCAGCGAAGAGTTCAGGCCGTGAAAATATTGCTCCTTGAAGCGCGTCTGGGCTTTCTTTTCGGCTGAGGCAATCTGGTCCCAGGCATTACCGTAAGCCGATTTCCACTGCGCATTCGAGGCCACCTGGGCCTTGAACTTGGCTTCATCGGCGCGCTTGGCATCCATCACGCGCTTGTCCTGCAAGCCTTTCAGCCGGCCCTCGTAGGCTTTGAGCGAATTCTCCAGGCCGAAAATCTGCGTGGTGGCGCGGCGCGCCGCCTCGGGGCCGGTGGCCGCATACTTCTTCAGCGTGTCGATGCGGTTGTGAAGAATCTTCAGAGTCGCCGGCTCACGCAGGTCGCGCTCGGCTTCGAGCTGAGCCAGCGTGTCCAATCGCTGCGTGGATCCAGGGTGACCCGATACAAACGCCAGTTCGCCGTCCGCCGCGCCCTTGGGATTCCACTTGAGGAAATTGGGGCTCTGAATCGGCCGGCCGTTCTCATACACGCGGAAGATCGCGAAATCCAGGTCGTAGCGGGGATACGTGAAATTGTCGGGATCGCCGCCGTAGAAAGCGATCTGCTGTTCCGGCGCGAAGACGATGCGAACGTCGGTGTACTTCTTATAGCGATACAGCCAGTATTCCCCGCCCTGGTACAGCGTGACGACATCCGAGCGAAGTCCGGTCTTCTCCAGGCTCTCGCGTTCGATGGCGGCGATCGCATCTTTACGCTTGGCGAATTCCTGTTCCGTCGTGCGGGCACCCTTGAGGGCTTCCTGGACACGGGTGGTCACGTTCTCCAGCGACATCAGAACGTTCACTTCCAGGTCCGGAGACTTGATCTCTTCTTCGGAAGTGCGCGCGTAAAAACCATCCTTCACGTAATCGTGCTCGGGCGTCGAGTTTTTCTGCAATTGCCCCAGCGCGACGTGATGGTTGGTGAGCAGCAGCCCGGTGGGACTGACAAAGGATCCCGAGCCGCCGTCGTTCAGCCGGATGCTCGACAGGCGGACGTGATCCAGCCACTGCTGGGTGATCGCAAAGCTGTATTTATCCTGCACCAGCCTGGCGGGCGGATTATCAAACGTCCACATGCCTTCGTCTGCCTGCAAGATCGAGAAGGCCAGGAGCGGCCCGAAAGCGAGAGAGATGATTCGCCTCATAAGAATATGGTAACGCGCGCTAAAATAGGGCTTCTGTGACCCCCGCCTGGCGCCGATATGTCCGACCGCAGGATTTCATCTGGCTGCTGTTTTTCTCCGCGCTGGCGATCTTCAGCCCGGAGCGTGATCCGCGCGCGCTGGCTGCCCTGGGGGCGCTGGGCGTGGTTCAGGTCCTGGAACCGAGGCTCGGCGCGATTCCGTCGGTGGTGCTTAAGCTGGCGTTTTGTTTTCCGCTGATCGGCTACGGCGGCGGCGTCTCCAGCAGCTTCTACCTGGTCCTGTTCCTGCCGGTGATTTCGGCCGCCACCAGCTTCGAACTGCTGGGGACCACCATATCCTCGCTGGCAGCCTGCGCCGTGTATTTGTCATTTCTTCTGTTCTTGAAGCAGGACGAATACCTGGCGGCGGACGCCAAGAATGAGCTGATCCTGCGGGTATTGTTTCTGCCGGTGGTGGGATTTCTGACCAACCAGCTGGCCGAAACGAATCGCCATGAAGCCCGGAAATCCCAGGCCGCCGCGGAAGAGCTGGCCGAGGCAAATCGCCACCTGGAAGAAGCCGAAGCCCAGGTGCGCCGCGCCGATCGCCTGGCCGCGCTGGGACAATTAACGGCCGGACTTGCCCACGAACTGCGGAATCCTTTAGGGACGCTGAAGACCTCAGCCGAGCTGCTGGAGCGCAAGGTGGCGGCGGACAACGAAATCGCGCGCGAAATGGCCGGATACATCACGCAGGAAGTGGACCGCATCAATTCACTGATTACGCGGTTCCTGGATTTCGCGCGCCCGCGGCATCTTCGCCTGGAAAAGACCAGCTTGCACGCGATGCTCGACCAGGCGATCGAACGC
This sequence comes from Bryobacteraceae bacterium, assembly GCA_035469225.1. Taxonomy (GTDB): domain Bacteria; phylum Acidobacteriota; class Terriglobia; order Bryobacterales; family Bryobacteraceae; genus Palsa-187. The sequence continues at coordinate 758 of DATIRX010000496.1, read as the reverse complement.
TTCGATCGCGAGAAATCCGGCGCGGCCGCGTCGGTGACCGTTTTCAAGAACTATTCACCCGATGTGCCTCCGGTGAATATTGAACCGGAGCTGATGGAGCACGTGATTACGAATCTGCTGTCCAACGCCGCGCAGGCCAGCCCGGCCGGGGCGGTGGTCACCGTCAAGACCCGCCTGGCCGACACCGCGGAGGGGCGAAAGGCGGAAATCGCGGTCATCGACCGCGGCTCGGGAATCGATCCCAAGCATCTCGAAAACATTTTCAATCCGTTCTTCACCACGAAAGCCGCCGGCGTGGGGCTGGGGTTGTCGATCGTTTCGAAGATCGTGGATGAGCACGGCGGCCAGATCACGGTGGAAAGCACGCCCGGCGAAGGAAGCGTGTTTCATGTGTACCTGCCTGTGGCAGAGTAGAATCAAAGACTCATGGCCGATAAGCAGACCGTTCTGGTAATTGAAGACGAGGAGAAGCATCGCCGCGTCATCGGCCTGCACCTTTCCTCGGAAGGATTCGGCGTGAAGGCGGTGGGAACGGCCGAGGAAGCGCTCAAACTCGCTGGCGACGCCGATCTGGTGCTGACCGACCTGAAGCTTCCGGGCATGGACGGGCTGCAGCTGCTGGAACAGCTGCGGGCGCAGAATGTGCATCTTCCGGTGATCGTGATGTCCGCGTTCGGAACGGTGGAGATCGCGGTCGAAGCCATGAAGAAGGGCGCGGTCGATTTTATACCGAAGCCGTTTTCCCTCGACCATCTGAG
>DATIRX010000495.1:0-5517 GCA_035469225.1 Bryobacteraceae bacterium | reverse complement strand
ACGCTCGCCTGGGCGATCGAATGGGGAGGCTCCGCCGTCACCAGATTGTTGTTCTGCACATCGCCCACTTTGTGACACCTTAACCCACATCAGGCCACTTGAGCGAGTTTATAACGGCTTCTTGCTGATTGCAAGAGATTTGTTGTCCCGATTTGACTACGCTTTTTATTCGCCTGAGGGCGGCTCTGTGGTCAGTGCTTCAGCGCAGCCTGCCAGTTCAGAACCATGGTGAATTCCGGCCTGATGTTGACCTGCGCGGGCACAGTGATCAGAAACCGCTGCAGATCGCGGGTTGCATCGGAGATCGCGCCAGGCGTATTCGTCATTGCTAGTACACTCCGCGGGAATTGGAACAGCGCCTTCGGCAGGCTGCCGTGGAAAGCCGTATCCGCGGTCACATCCACCGACATTAAACTTCCGTCGGGGGCGAGATACACGAGTTCCTTGCCGTCGTTTCTCCAGCTGGCCATTCCGGCGCTGCCGTTTTTCGACACCATCCACTTTCCGGACGCGGACGCCGCTCCGGGTTTCGCGCCCGGACCGAACGCCTGCACATATAACTCCTGCTTTCCGGATTCATCGGAAAGATAGGCAATCCAACGGTTGTCAGGAGATAAGTAAGCGCCCAATTCACTGGCTGGCGTCTGAATCACCGCAATCGGCTGGCGATCGGCGGAGGTCCCGGGGCCCATCGGCAGCGCGAAAACATCAGTCTTCGTTTGTCCACCGCTCGGCGTGGCCTGAAAGAGGATAAAACGCCCGTCTCGCGACCACTCCGTGAGGTTCATGCTGGAGAAATTCGTGGCTTTGAATACCGACTCGTCATTTCCCGAGCCGTTCGATGCCTTACGATTGATTTCCCAGGCGCCATCCGTTCTGGTTAGCCACGCGATCTGGTTCCCGTCCGGCGACCACACGGGATTCAGGTGCTGGGCGGAATCGAATGTGAACCGGCTGCTGCCTCCCGTCGAGAGGTCCACTACCCAGATATCGTTTTTCTGGCCTGCGTTGCGAAGAACAGCGGCGCGTTTGCCATCCGGAGATATCTTTACGGTGCTGGAGCGCGCCGGCTCGACGGGAGTCAGCGTACCCTTCCCCTGACGATCGAACCAGGAAAGCTGCAACTCCGCACCGTTGGAAGACCCGGTTCGATAAGCGAGGGTGCCATTTTCTGAAACGGAGTAAAATCCGAGATCCTGAATGGACGCGACCTGTGTGGCAATGGGCACTGCTTCGCCCGCCAGTTGCAGGCGCTTGGCGTCGAATGGCTGCGCGAGAAGCGTGTCCTGTCGAAGGAACACGACGTGTCCCGGACCACCAGCCGAAGCGGGCACATACATCGGTTGGTGATCGAGCGGCATGAGGCGCTGCGAATTCTGCTCCTCCGGCTTCACGCTCAGACTGCCGACATACATACCGGTGGCATCCGGCTTCGCCGATACGCGGTAATAAAGGAAATGCTGGCCGTCTGGCAGAAACCACGGGTACGCGACGCCCTCGCCGCGGGCCCCGCTCCTGGCGGTCACCGGAGATGGCGTCCCTCCAGAAGCGGACACACGCGTCAGAAGGCCGCCCTGAGCAAAGAGGATCACTCCGTCGTTGCTCCACGACGCTCCGGCTACGTTCCCGCCGGTCACGTCGCACAAGGTCACAGCGGGCCCACCCGCGGTGTCGATCTTCTTGAGTTTCCCTTCGGCCTGGAATCCGACATAGCGGCTATCCGGCGACCAGAACAGGGCGATCAACACGGGTCCGGTTTCCGACCCCGGCAGCGGTTGCGCGGCCAGCGAATCCATCGACCTGAGCCAGACGCGCGGCACGCCATCGGCGCCGGCAGCGGAGAAGGCGAGCTTCCGGCCGTCGGGAGAAAGCGCAGAAACTCCCGTGATGGTGAAGTTTCCGTTCTCCGGAAGCGCGTCCCGGAAGCGCACCGTCTCGGCGACCGGCGGAGTTTCGCGGAAGTGGAGCAAAGCAAGAGCGCCCGCCGCCAACAGGGCCGCTCCGAACGCCGCAGGCCAGGCCGCTCGCGCCAGCAGCGATCGCGGCGGAGGCGGAGCCACCACGGGAGCAGAAGCAGGAGGCGGAGCCTCTTCCAGCAGCGCCATCGCGTCGCCGATATCGCGCAGCCGTTTTTGAGGATCTTTCTCCAGGCAGCGCGTGAGCATTCGCCGGACCTGGATCGGAACATCCTCCAATTTCGGCTGCGTGAGCACCACAGCCGCGAGCGTGTCGGTCACCGTCTCACCCACGAAAAGGCGCTGCCCGGTGAGCAATTCATGCAGCACGACGCCGAAGGCCCAGATGTCGGCGCGCTTGTCGGCGGACTTGCCCTTGGCCTGCTCGGGAGCCATGTAGCCCGCGGTGCCGAGAATCATGCCGGCCTGCGTGGCGTGCATGCTGATGGTGGGGGACTCTTCGGGATTTCCGCCGCTGGCCGGGGTAAGAGCATGGATCTTTGCCAATCCGAAATCGAGAACCTTTACCGTGCCCGTGGGGGTCACTTTGATATTGGCCGGCTTCAGATCGCGGTGGACGATGCCTTTTTCGTGCGCAGCTTCGAGCGCCAGGGCGATTTGCCGGCAGATTTGCAGGGCCTCGTCGAGCGGCATCGGGCCTTTGGGCGTTTCGCCCTCCACCAGCTCCATCACGATGTAGTTCGGGCCGACATCGTAGAGCGCGCAGATGTTGGGATGATTGAGCGACGCTACCACCTTCGCTTCGCGCTCAAAGCGCTCGTTGAACTTTTCGGCTGACACCTTGATTGCTACGTCGCGCTGCAAGCGCGTGTCACGTGCCCGGTAGACTTCGCCCATGCCGCCGGCGCCGAGCTGGCTCAGGATTTCATACGGACCGAGCTGGGTTCCGGGAGCGAGTGGCATCCCGTGATTTTACTAGTTCACGCCGCTCTTTTGGCGGGCGGGCAGAAACTCATCGCCGGCACGCCAAGTGGGTAATTTGGGCGAATTGGCGACGTTCACTCCGATCAGCAGGCCGAATTGGGCGTATTGCTCCATGCCGGCAAAATCCCAGTCTTCGTGGTACTCATCCGACGGCTGGTGATAATTCTTATCGTTAAACTCTTCTACGAGCTTGTGACCCGTCCCCGCCGGCTTGCCGGCCAGGTCCTCGCCGTGTTCCACCGAGAAAGACGGGATCCCGACGCGCGCGAACGAAAAATGGTCCGAGCGGTAGTAAAGACCTGCTTCCGGGCGCGCGTCCGGTGAAATGGTGAGCGCCATGCGCCGCGCCGCTTCCTGCACGATGGGATAAAAGGTGGTCCGTTCCGCGCCGTTCACGGTGACGTCGCGCATCCGGCCGTAGGGAAGGAACATATCGAAGTTCAGTGCGGCGGCAATCTTCCCCGCGGGCACCGTGGGGTGCTGGCCGTAGTAATACGATCCGCGCAAACCCGCCTCCTCCGCCGCCGCGGCTATAAAGAGGACGGACCGGCGCGGTTTCTGCGGAAGTGCCGCCCAGGCCCGCGCGATTTCGAGCAGCATGCCGCAACCGGACGCGTTGTCGAGTGCGCCATTGTAAATGCGGTCTCCATTGACCGGCTCGCCGACGCCCAGGTGGTCCCAGTGCGCGCTGAACACCACAGCTTCTTCCTTAAGCTTGACGTCGCTGCCCTCGACGCGGCCGATGACGTTGCGGGTTTCCACAGTGCGCACCTTGGCCGGGGCCCGGCCGCGGACCCGCATCGGAAGCTCAATGGCGCGGAAGCCGGGCGTATCCGCGCGTTTCAGCAGATCATCCGCTTTGGCGCCAATTGTCGCCGCGAGCTTATCGCCCACTTCTTTGGTCACCCAGCCCGCAAAGGCCAGCGCGGCCTCGCCGGGAGCCAGCTTCACTTCCTGGTCCTCGCGTCCCCAGGAAGATCGCACCACTTCCCAACCGTAGCTGGCCGTAGGCGTGGTGTGGATAATGATCACCGCGGCTGCACCATGCCGGGTCGCTTCCTCATATTTATAGGTCCAGCGGCCATAGTAAGTAAGGGCTTTGCCCGTGAAGAAGTTGGGATCGGTAGAGGGCGGTTCGCCGGTGAACAGAACCACCACTTTGCCGCGCGCGTCGATGCCCTGATAGTCGTCCCACTTGTACTCGGGCGCGACGATGCCGTGCCCGACGAACACCGCGGGTGCATCGAATTGCGCGTCGGTACGCTGCTGATACGTGACGCCGACAAACTCGTCGAGCCATTTGGGCGAGATCGCCATGCCGGTGGCTGGAACGAAGGAGAGCTGGGAATCGGCTTGCGGTTCTACACCCACCAGCTGGAAGTCTTGAAAATAGCTTCCCTTGTCGCCGGCCGGCTTCAAGCCAAGCAGGGCGAACTGCGTGGCGATGTACTCCGTGACCAGGTCGCCGCCGCGGGATCCGGGAGCACGGCCTTCCAACAAATCGCTGGCCAGGAACTTGACGTGGGCGCGAATGCGCTCGCCGGAGATCCCGGTGGTTTGGGCCGTCGCAACAACCGCGGCGATGGCGAGAAGGAAGGTGCGCTTTAGGTTTTTCACGGGCGGAGTCCTTTGTTGATCTCAGATTGGCGGATCTGGCAGGCGAGACAGAAATCCTTGCCGCCCTCTTTAGAAGCCAGCTTGGACATGCTGGGGATCTTCTGTCCGCAGGAATCACAAAAGCGATTCCCGTCCTTTTCCATACCTCGATGGTATCGCGCGCCTGCCGCCAGATGCTAAACTTGTGAAGTTCGGGCTGTGGCGCAGCCTGGCTAGCGCGCTTGCTTGGGGTGCAAGAGGTCCCGGGTTCAAATCCCGGCAGCCCGACCAGATTCCTCAACGACTTGTAGCCAGCGGATATTTCCAAACTCCCTCCGTGGCGTCCAATTGGAGTCCCAAATGGACGCCGATCAACGCGCTCTAAGCTCCTGGTTCCCCAAATGTGATTTCCTGCGGCGTCTCTACTCCTACAGAAACCCGACATTCCCGACATTTGCACCCGAAGTTATTGATTACGCTATGCAGACCATTGTCGGGTAAGCTTACTTTTCCGACATTCAACCCGACAAGGAACCCGACAAATTCTGCGGTGAGATTGGGGAATCTCAGAATCCTCACAAAGCTTAGAATTCAGTTGCTTCGTTAGAGCCCGATCCGCCCCGCGTCGGATGCTCAAGAATTTTGGGACGCGCGATGATAGCCGCCACACGTTATATTTGCGGTCGTGGAAGGTGTCCCGGAGCCCGTCCTGGCCTCTCAATTCGAGCGCAGCCCTGAAAGGGCTGGCGTCGGCGGTTCGATTCCGTCCCTGGCTACCACATAAAAAAAGCCTTAAGTGCTTTTGGCGATGTTCTCAATCCCCCTCTTTGGAACGGTTTTTTGGATCAGCACGGAACAACACAAGCTCGAAGTCCTGAGGCGCGGTCCAATCCAGCCAACCACATACAAGCCCACCAACCCGTAGAGCGCAATCCGGGAACTGGGCTACGCTCAACGGCGCAGGCTGCGCTCAACCAGACTAAGAGTCACAGATCTTCTCGGCCACGCCACACGGTTCTCG
>DATIRX010000494.1:0-8451 GCA_035469225.1 Bryobacteraceae bacterium | reverse complement strand
GGAGAGGTGACGCAGCGGATCGAGACCGTATTGGTGGGCAGCGAAGTCGGAAGGATTCTGGACGGCCAAGTCAGCTTCCCGCTGGTCGCGAAGTATGAAGACGTGCGCCGCCCGGGTGACGGCGAGGATAGTCTGGCGGGTATTCGTGGAATGTTGCTCGATACACCTTCAGGCCCGCGTGTGCCGCTATCAAGCGTGGCAACGATTCAGGAAGACCGGAGTCCGAACTTCATCATGCGCGAGGGAGTGCAGCGGCGGATCGTGGTGCAAGCCAACGTGGCCGGACGGGACCTGCGCGGCACCGTACAGGAGATCCAGCAGCGTATCGCGCAGGCCGTCACATTGCCGCAAGGCTACCGGATCGAGTACGGCGGCCAGTTCGAGAGCGCCGAGCGCGCCTACCAGCGGCTGCTGCTACTGGGGATCGGTGTAGTGGCGGGGATCTTCCTGATTCTCGGAATCGCTTTCGGATCTTACCAGGACGCGCTGATCATCATGTTGAACCTGCCCTTGGCGCTGGTGGGCGGTGTGGCCGGCGTGTTCCTGGCGGGAGGAGTGCTTTCTCTCGCATCCATCGTGGGATTCATCACGCTGTTTGGAATCGCGACGCGCAACGGCATCATGCTGATCTCGCATGTCCGCCATCTTCGCGAGCAGGGCGCGGGGGATTTCCGGCAAGCTGTCATGGACGGCGCATCCGAGCGCCTGGCGCCCATCCTGATGACTGCCCTCGCCGCGGGTTTGGCGCTGGTGCCCATCGCGCTGGGCATGGGGAAGCCGGGAAGTGAAATTCAGGCTCCCATGGCCATCGTGATCTTCTGCGGCTTGCTGACATCCACAGCGCTAAACATGGTGGTGGTCCCGGCTGCGTACTATCGGTTTCGCAGATAAGCTGCGGCTCTGACGCATCGCCGCGGCCGGATCATCGGGCTTTCTTTTTGGCGGCCGCAATGACGGTGTCGCGATCTCCGCGCGTCCAGGCCGACTGGATTTCCGGCTCCGGCATCCCCGCGACGCGTCCCAGCAAGATGAACGCCGGCAGTGCGTGGCTGAGAGTTTTCCAGCGCGCCATGTCGATCAGTGCGTCCATCGCCCGTGTGCGCAGCTGATCCAGCACCATGGGATCGCGGCTGTCCGTCAGCGTCTGCAGCGCCCACAAGGCGCGATTGCGATCGGACCAGGAAAGGGAATTCAGCATCTCAATAAACCAAGTGGCCGAGATGCGGACTTCAGACGAGGGGTCCAGCTTGGCAAGCACGCTCAGTGCCACCAGGCTGCGCGCGGCGTTATTGCGCACGCCGGCGTCGGCATCCTTGAGCGCATACTGCAGATCGTTGACAATGCCGCTCTTCCGGCTGGCGTAAACCAGAACGTAGGCGGCCATGGCGCGCTGCGCTTCATCCTCGGAATTACGCAGCACCTCGCGGATCTCCGCCAGATGGGCGTCGGCCAGCGCCGGAAACATCTCCTGCACGGCGCGCGCGGCGCCGTCGGCCATCAACGGATGACCGTGAGTCAGGTCCTCGTCCGTAGAGCCACGCCGTGAGGCATCGTGCGCGGCTTCCAGAAACCGGCCGTACGTCGTCACGATCTCCTCGGGCAAAACGACGGCCCCTTCGGGAGGTTCGCGCAAATCGAAATGCGTTGCGCCGCGCTCTTCGATGCCCACGTACAGAATCGTGCGGCCGGCATCGCAACAGACTGCCTCCAGATGCGATTCCACCACGCCCGGAATCTGGTCCAGCTTAGCCTCGGCATCGCCTTTGGAAGCCGGCAGCAGGTCGCCCTCGCGCACGCCCAGAGCTTTGCGTACCTGCGATTCGGAAATCTTCCGGAGGCCGTAGAAGTCGATGACGCCGAGGCGCAGATCCTGCGCTGAGAGGTACGGGACAACCAGAAGAAGAAGCGGGATCGTACGGCGGAGCTGCATTTAGACCGACTGCGCCTGTTTTTCGGCCCACACGCCGATCACAGGAAGGACCACTCGTTCTTTATTGTAGGCCTTGTACATTAAGAACAACCACAGCACCAGCACGCCCAGCGAGAAAGCCAGCCACAACAGGATATCGATGATCCACCCAATGAACGGCACCGCCGCAATGGGGTAGGAAAACATCGAGAGCGCCATCCCGATGACCATGGCCGCGATCCAAGCGAAAATCGATTGGAAGGCGTGGAAACGGATGGTCGGGTTCCGATTGTAGGGATCGATCACCAGAAACAAAATACCGGTAAGAACGCCGACCAGATAGCATAGGGCCGCGGCGACATTCTCCTCAAGCCCGGCGGCTTGACCGATACTGGGGGCAGAGCGGGGCGGTGGCGGTGGCGCGCCGGCTGCGGCAGGATCGATGGGCGTTCCGCACTTGGCGCAGAATTTTCCTTGTACCTCAGAACCGCAACTGGCGCAAAATGCCATGTCTCAACTGTACAACGACTCTAAGGCACGATCCCGATGGCCTTCAGAACCTCGGGCGACGCTTCGTCCACTGCGACCACTTTGTGGCAGGTATCGCAATCCTGGCTGATGGTCTGGCCGGCGGCGGTGGAGTGGCCTCCATCATGGCAGCGGAAGCAGCCGGGCGTATCGACGTGCCCCAGGTTATTGAGATACGTTCCCCAGGTGACTTTCAGATCGGGGAAAACATTACGCTGGTAGATCGCCAGCAGCGCGGCGCCGGCGGCCTGGATCTCCGAAGCGCGCTTATCCGCCACATCCGGATGCCCCTGCCGGTAGAAAGCGGCAAGGCCTGCGGGAATCTTTTGCCCGGCCTCGGAATCCGTCTGGTAAGCCGCCTTAATCAATTCGACGCCGGTTTTCTTGGCGAAAGGCAGGGACGCGTCGATCTGGCCGCCCGCCAGCGCCTGGTCCACAGCCCGATCCGGATCTTCAAACCGGTGCGCGGCGCGATTGTGGCAATCCGCACATTGCATTTCGAACGTCGGGAAAGAGGCACCGGCTTTGGCGTCGCCCGCCTGATACGTCCGCACGGCTCCGGTAGCCGAATTGCGATACTCCACCCACGGGATCGTCTGCCGCTGTTTATCCTGGGCCGCGTAGCGAATCCGGACACCGGGACCCAGGTGCGCGCCGTGAATGCCGCCGGAAGCGCCGCCTCCCACCAGCATCGTCAAAACGGTTTCGGTCCGGGTGTTGTGTTCATCAGGCTGATATTTGGCGGTGATGCGAAGGCGCGGGCCGACATACTTCTGGCGCGCGTGACACTGCTCACACGTTTCGGTAGAGGAAACCAAACGGTTGCTCGCCAGGGCGGATTCGATCGGCCGTGGAAATGAGTTGAAGATGACTTCCATCAGCTGGCGGGTCCCCGCCATCTTCGCCTTCAGCCAGCCTGTGGTTCCGGGGCCGACGTGGCAGGAAGCGCACGCGACCTGCTGGTGCGGAGGCTGGAGGTGAGCGGTAAACTCGGGCTTCATGACGTGGCAGCTCTGCCCGCAGAACTGCACGGTGTCCATGTGCTCCACCGCTCGATAGCTCACCTGGCTGCCGATGATCACATTCGCAGCCGTCATGACCGCAAAAAAGATTGCGGCGCGGCGAAAGGCCGTGCGGCGATCCGGCAGCGTGGCCAGGTGAGTGGCAACCCGCCGCTTTCCTAGCGCGATGCCGATGGGGATCAAAATGAGCCCGAGGAAGAAAACCGCCGGGATGGCGATGAAAACCAGCAGCCCGATATAGGGATTCTCCACGTGACCGCGGAGATTGGCGGGCAGAACAAAAATCCAGGAGAATCCGGCCAGCGTGACCAGGGCGACGCCGGCCATGCTGACCCAGTGACTGGCGAGCAGCACCAGAATGGAGCGCGCCCCGGCTCCGCGCGGATCGTTAGGCTCTTCCATGGTTATCGACGCTTTGGTTATCGACGCATTCGACGGATGGGTTCAATGCGACAAGTGGCGGAGAGGCAGGGATTCGAACCCTGGGAGGCCGTGAAGCCTCAACGGTTTTCGAGACCGCCGCATTCGACCACTCTGCCACCTCTCCGGTGAACACCAGTTTATCATCGCCTGACTGTACTACCCCAATGCACCACTAGGGTAGGGCTTCTCCCGCCATTATTTCCCCATACAAAGCCGCACTAATCCGATATGTGTCTCGTGCGCATCGCTATTGGCGTCCTGGCCCTAGCCTTGCCCCTGACGTTTGCGGGCCGCGCTCAAAATGCGCCGTCTGTGGATCTGAGTCAGATGAGTCTGGAAGACCTCATGGACATCAAAGTCACGTCGGTGTCAAAGAAGGAGCAGAGGCTTGCGCGAACGGCCGCCGCGGTATTCGTAATCGATCAGGACGATATTCGCAGAAGCGGCGCCGCCAGCATCCCTGACGTGCTGCGCATGGCTCCGGGCGTGGATGTGGAGCAGATTGACGCCAGTGCATGGGCCATCAGTATTCGGGGATTCAACTTTCGTTATTCGAACAAGGTTCTGGTGCTGATTGATGGCAGGACCGTCTACACGCCTTCCTTCTCCGGCGTGTACTGGGATCACCTCGACATGCCCCTCGAAGACATCGACCGGATCGAGGTGATCCGTGGACCCGGAGGCACGGTGTGGGGCGCGAATGCCGTCAACGGAGTGATCAGCATCATTACGAAGTCGTCCCGGGACACCAAAGGCGGGCTGCTGACGGCCGGTGGCGGCTCGCAGCTACACGCCCTCGGTCAACTGCGATACGGCGGCTCGGCCGGGCGGGCTAGCGGAAGTTATCGCATCTTTGCCAAGTACTTCGATATCGGCAACGCAGCGGCAGCCGACGGATCTCCGGCCAACGATCACTGGCGCAGGTCACATGCGGGATTCCGGTCCGATTGGGAGATCACACATCGCGATTCGCTGACGGTGCAAGGCGATCTGTTCGCCAACCGGGAAAGCGGGACGTTCCGGCCCGGCTTTTCGACGACACCATTTGATACCTTCACTGCCGGGGATGTGGCCGCCACCGGCGGCGACGTCTTGGCGCGCTGGAATCATACCCTGGCGGGCGGGTCCCAAACCTCGCTGCAAGCGTATTACGATACTTACCGCCGGACCGAGTATGGACCCCCGGAGGTCCTGCGCACGTTTGATTTAGACTTCCAGCATCATCTCGACGCCGGAGACCGCAATGAGATTGTCTGGGGGCTTGGCTATCGCGTGAACAGCTCAGGTCTTTCGCCCGGGTATGACGTCGCGTTCTCGCCCCCCTCGCGCACGGATAGCCTGTTCAGCGTGTTTCTGCAAGACGAAATCCGGCTCTCCAGCGCATTCTCATTCATCGCCGGCTTGAAGCTGGAACACAATGCCTACACCGGCCTCGAGACTGAACCTAGTGCGCGTCTTTCCTGGAATCGTCCGGGAGGCCGGCATACGGTTTGGGCGGCCGCTTCCAAGGCCGCACGCCAGCCCGCCCGGGCGGACTCCGACATCAGCGCCCCCCTGGCAACGATTCCTTTCGGTCCTGATACGGTCCAGGTACTCCGCTTGCTCGGGAATCCGCAGGCAAAAGCCGAACAGATCCGGGACTACGAAGTCGGATACAGGTCCGAGCTCACGAAGAAACTCTCCGTGGATGTGGCTACGTTTCTGAGCTTCTATCGGCACCTGGCAACCTACGAACCACAGCCGCCGGTGATCATCCCGGGCTCGCCCTTGCAGATCCTTATTCAGTTGAAGTTCCAAAACAACGCGCGAGCCACGGACTACGGTGGAGAAGTATCCCTCAACTGGAATGCAGCTTCGCGTTGGCGAATCAGTCCAGGCTATTCGTATCTCCACGCCGCTCTGCGACAGGATCCATCGTCGCAGGGCTCGACTTCAAGTACCATCGCCACCGGCTTTCCACAGAACACCTTTCAGATCCGTTCGCTTGTGAATCTGTCGCAGACCATGGAGTTCGATCAGTCCCTGTATTACACCGCCCGCTTGCCCGGCGGGACAATCCCGGGCCACGCCCGCCTGGACCTGAGACTATCCAGGCGGTTTGGAGATTCGACCGAACTCAGCATTGTTGGACAAAACTTGCTGCGGCCGCGGACCGTCGAGTATGGCGACGCCAGTGCTCTCCTCGGAACCCAAGCTGTGCGCAGTGTTTATGGGAAAATCACGTGGCGGTTCTGAGCGGCAGCGACCGGAGATCGATACTTCGCCTCGGAGGGAGCGCGTTGCTGTGCGTAGCCTTCGCGGTCGAGGCCGTAGCGCAGATCGGCGAATACCAGGTAAAGGCGGCTTTCCTCTACAACTTTGCCAAATTTGTAGAATGGCCTGCCAGTTCGTTCCCTGGGCCGAGTGACCCCATCGTCATCTGTATCCTGGGACAGAATCCTTTTGACGATAGCCTGAGCGAAGCGATTCGGGGCAAGCTCTGGGAGGGGAGGGCTTTCACCATCCTCCAGATCGCCGATCTCCCGCCGAAGTCGCGATGCCAGATTCTTTTCGTCAACTCGTCCGAGCGGCAACGCTTTCGATCCATGGCAGCAAGCCTGAAGGGTAGCGGAATTCTGACGGTCGGCGATACACCAGGGTTTCTCGATGATGGTGGGATCATCAACTTCAAGCTGGAGGGCGGCAAGATCCGTTTCGACATCAACGTAGAAGCCGCCGGGCAAGCCCGCCTGACCGTCAGCTCCAAGCTCTTGAGTCTGGCTGAGACGGTCAAGAAGTAGTTACAGCGGCCGGCGCCCTTCAAACGCGTGTTCTAGCAGGTTCCGGATTCCATCGCGGGTGATCGGGCGCGGATTGTGGTACGCGTTCTGAACCGCGAGATCGGCGGCGCGATCCAATTGCTCCCTCGTCATGCCCAGAGCTCGAAGCGAAACCGGCGCGCCCAGGGAAGCTGCCAGATCGTAGAGACCGGCGGCCGCAGAACGGGCGCCGAGCGCGCGAGTTACGTGTTCCATCGCGTCGGGAACCGCGGACGCGTTATAGGCAACGGCATAGGGCAGCACAACGGTGTGGGTTTCCGAGTGCGGCAGATTGAACGTTCCGCCCAGCGTATGGCACAGCTTGTGATGCAGCGCCATGCCCACGGCGCCCAGCGACACACCTCCCAGCCACGCTCCATATAGCGCGCCCGAGCGAGCATCCAGATTGTCGGGTTGCTTCACGATCTCCGGAAGACTTCCGGCGAGCGCGCGGATACCCTCTTCAGCGATCAGCGAGACGATAGGATTGGCATCGCGCGAATACAACGCCTCGACGCAGTGGGCCATGGCATTGATGCCGCTGGTGACCGACAGGGCCGCCGGCAGCGACAGGGTGAGCACGGGATCGTAGATCACCGTCTTGGGCAGCACGCGCAGGTCGCGGCCGGTCTTTTTCACGCCGCCTTCGGTAAGCCCCCAGATGGGGGTCATCTCTGATCCGGCGTAGGTGGTGGGAATCGCCAGAATGGGCAATTCCAAAGTGAGCGCGATGGCTTTGGCAAGTCCCGTTGTCGATCCGCCGCCGACCGCCACGCAACAATCCGCACCCAGCCGTTGAGCCTTTTCCCGCGCCGCTTGGGCAACTTCGGCCGGCACATGCATCACGGCGCCATCGAACACGCCAGCGGAATGCGCGCCGAGCCGCACCACGATATCGGCCCCCATGGCCCTTTGTTCCGGAGTACACAGTACGAACGCGCGCTGCGCACCCAGTTTGCGAATCTCATCCGGCAAATGGTCGAGCGATCCTGCGCCGAACACGACGCGGGACGGAAGCGCGTCATAGACGAAGCTTTGCATTTATATATGCGTCCACTTGGCTTTCCAGGATCTGCAGCGGGACGCTGCCAGCGCGCAGAACCACGTTGTGAAACTCGGCCAGCACGAAGCGATTGCCCAAAGCTTTTTGAGCCTTTTCGCGCAGCTCGATCAGTTTCAGCTCGCCGATCATGTACGAGCATGCCTGTCCGGGATACACGGTGTAGCGTTCCACTTCGCTGGCTTCGATGCCGTAGTCGACAGCTTGCTGCCGCGTCCAGCGCTTGGCGTGCAGGCCGGTATCGACCACCAGACGGCGGGCCCGGAACAGTTCTGCATCCAGTTGCCCGAGCTGGCCTTCGATGTCATCGCCGTACCAGCCGGATTCGGCGGCCAGTCGCTCGGCGTAGAGTCCCCAGCCTTCGGTGATAGCAGAGATGCCGCCCAGCGCGCGCACCTGCATAAACCTCGGCAGGTCTTTGTTCTCCACTTGCAGAGCGATATGAAAATGATGTCCGGGTACCGCCTCGTGATACAGCAGGGAGCGCAAGCCGAATGTGGTCATGCGTTCGATACGCCGGGGAATCTGGACGGTGCCGGGCCGGGAGCCGTCTGGCGCCGGAGCGTTGTAGTTGGCTGCCGCGTTCGCCTCGCGGAAGCGGGGGAACGGCTGCACGGTCACGGGCGCCTTCGGCCGCACGTCGAATAGCAATGCGGCACGCTTTTCGGCGTCGCGCACGATGGCGTCCGCATCGCGCATGATCTGCGCACG
>DATIRX010000493.1:0-2523 GCA_035469225.1 Bryobacteraceae bacterium | reverse complement strand
GGTGGGCGATGCGTCCGCATCCTCCGGCCGCGGGACGGGCGCCTTCACCGGCTCCAAGCAAGCCGGCAATCGAAGCGCGGCGACCGGTTCGCAGGATACGCTGTACACGCTGGCGTCGGACACCGGCGGGAAAGCCCTGATCGACTCCAACGATCTCTCCCTGGGCATCCGGCAAGCGCAGCAGGACATCAGCAGCTACTACATTCTGGGCTACTACAGCACCAATACGGCGGAAGACGGCAAGTTTCGCAAGATCAACGTGAAGCTCGCCAGCAAGGATCTACAAGCCAGCGCCAAGCTGGATTTCCGCAACGGATACTACGCTTCCAAAGTGTTTTCCAAGTTCAACAGCTCCGACAAGGAGCGCCAGCTGGAGGAAGCTCTGACGCTCGGCGATCCGGTCAGCGAGATCCCGCTCGCGCTCGAAGTCGACTACTTCCGCGTCGCCCAGAATCGCTACCTGGTGCCTGTATCCGTGAAGATTCCGGGCTCGGTGGTGGCTCTGGCCAAGAAGGGCGGCAAACAGAGCAGCGATTTCGATTTCATTCTGCAGGTCCGCGAATCGGCCTCGGGCCGGCTGGTGCAGACGGTGCGGGACAACATCACGGTAAAGCTCACCGATCAGGATGCTTCCCAGCTTGAGCATCGCCACTTGCAGTACGATACGGGTCCGACGCTCCCGTCCGGAAAATACAATCTGCGATTCCTGGCGCGCGAAAATCAAACCGGTAAGATGGGCACGTTTGAAACCAACTTCCTGATTCCGGATCTGAGCGCATCCAAGGATCTGCGGATGAGCTCGGTGATTCTAAGCAGCCAGATCGAGCCGGTGAAGGCGGCCGTCGGCTCGGCGGACAGCGACAAGCGCGCGCTGGCCAACCACCCCCTGATTCAGAACGGCCAGAAGACCGTGCCGAGCATTACCCGCGTGTTCCGCAAGGATCAGACGTTGTACGTGTACTTCGAGGTGTACGATCCGGCTGCCGATCCCACCGCGAAGACGCCCAGCCTGAGCGCCCAGATGGAGCTGTTGCAGGGCGCGCGCAAGGCGTTTTCCTCGACGCCGATGCGCCAGGAGAAGCTGGTGCCGAATCGTCCCGGCGTGACGGCGTTCAGCTTCCAGGTTCCCCTGGCGAAGCTTTCGGCGGGCCAGTACACCGCGCAGATGAATGTGATCGACGAAGCCGGGAAGCGCTTTGCGTTCCCGCGCAGCTCCATCATCGTATTGCCCTAGGGGCTGCGGTAGACTGGTGCCATGAATACCGCTCGTTACATCCACTGGCAGGACCAAGGGATGTGGCTTGGCTATTTCGAAGAGTACCCGGATTACCTGACTCAGGGAGAATCCATCGAGGAACTTGAAGAGAACCTGCGCGATCTCTATCGGGACCTGACAGGTGGAGAGATTCCGGGTATCCGCAGAGTTGGCGCACTGACCCTTGGATGAAGCGGACCGACCTCGTCCGGAAGCTTGAAGAAGACGGATGCGTCCTTGTTCGGCACGGCGGGAATCATGATTGGTATACGAATCCGAAAACCGGCGTCTCCCAGGCGATTCCGCGACACCGTGAAGTCAATGAGTTTCTCGCCCGGCACATACTGAAAAAACTGGCGAACTAGGCGGCCGTCTACAGCCCCATGCGCTCCAGCTTGCGGTAAAGGGTCTTCCGCTCGATCCCCAGCACCTTCGCCGCGCGGCTCTTATTGCCGTTGGTGGCCGCCATCACGCGGCGGATCTGCTCGGCTTCGGTATCGGCCAGGCTGTCGCTGGCGTGATCGCGAGAGTCCATCTGCTCGATCGCCTGGCGAACGGCCGCCTCGTCGATACGTCCGCCGGGCGCCAGAATCGTCAGGCGCTCCATCATGTGCTGGAGCTGGCGGATGTTGCCCGGCCAGCTGTACTGTTCCATCGCCTTCAGTCCGGAATCGATGAGCCGGGTATCGAGATTGTAACGCTCGTTATAGCGCTTCAGGAAATACTGGACTAGCAGGGGGATATCGGCGGCGCGCTCGCACAGCGGAGGGATGGTCAGGCGGACGACATTCAAGCGGTACCACAGGTCCTCGCGGAACTTGCCTTCTTCCACCATCTTTTGGACGTCGCGGTTGGTGGCGGCAATCACCCTCACATCCACTTTCTTGGCACGCGCCGATCCCAGCGGACGAATCTCGCGTTCTTGCAGAAATCGAAGCAGCTTTAGCTGAAAACCAACATCGATATCACCGATCTCGTCCAGAAATACGGTGCCATTCTGCGCAGCCTCAAACACTCCCATGCGGTCGCGGTCGGCCCCGGTGTAGGCGCCCTTGAGCGTTCCGAACAGTTCGCTTTCGAGCAGCGAGGGCGCGATGGCGCCGCAATCGACGGGGACAAAGGGCTGCTGCGCCCGTTTGCTGTTGGTATGAATCATCCGCGCGATCAGCTCTTTGCCGGTACCGGTCTCGCCCTCGATCAGCACGGTTGCGTCAGTAGGAGCGACCTTGGAAAGCGTCTTGTAGATGTCGATCATGCGCGGCGAGCTG
>DATIRX010000492.1:0-3879 GCA_035469225.1 Bryobacteraceae bacterium | reverse complement strand
TGTTCGCTGCGGCGGCGTTGGGGATCACGGCGCCGACGACGCCTTCAGGCACAGCCACGGCCATCGAAATATTGACAGAGGGATTGAGCCGAATCGCCTGGCCTGTCCAGCTCGCGTTCATTTTGGGATGCGCGAGCAGCGCGCGGGCGACCTGAGCGATCAGAAAGTCGGTAATGGTGACTTTGTCGCGTCCGAATTGTTCGCGCGCGGCGTTCAACGCGGTGGCGTCCACATCGCGCGCCAAAAAGAAGTGCGGAACCGTGGTCCAGCTCTGCGTGGTGCGCTCCGCCATCAAGCGGGCGATCGTGCTGAGAGATTCAGCAGCAGCGGCCGCAGGTTTCGCGGCTGCCTGAACATCTTCACTGCTGATCGTTCCGCCCGGACCGGTCCCCACGATGCGGCTGATATCGACGCCCAACTCCTGGGCCATCCTCCGCGCTTTGGGCGAAATTCGCGGACCGCCCTCGGCCGGTTTTTCGGGAGCCGGCGAAGCGGAAACACGGGGCGCGGACGCGCCGCTCATCGGTCGAGCCTGCTCGGCCATCCCACCACGTGCCGCGGTATCGGATTCCACCGGCGGCTGCTCGCCCGGCGCGACGAGCCACGCGATGATCTGGCCCACCGGCACGACGTCGCCTTCCTGCGACCGGATACCGGCCAGGATCCCATCGGCCTGCGCCTCGAGCTCGAAGGAAACTTTGTCCGTTTCGATTTCGAGCAGCGGCTCGCCTTTAACGACGGTGTCGCCTTCCTTCTTGATCCAGGCCAGGACTTTCCCGGTTTCCTGCGCCAGCTCCAGGGCCGGCATCACCACGCTGATGGCCATGGCTTACCGGGACACTCCAGCCTTCTCGACGCGCGCACTCGCTTCGACCATTTCCACCACTCGGGTGCTGGGCGGAGGATCGTGCTCGCGGGTCGTGGCCAGAGGCCCGTCCACCGTGATGTACTGCGTTCCGGCCACCAGAAGCTTTTCGGCGGGGAACCGCGTGATCACCTCATGACCCGTCTCGGTCACGACAATCTCTTCTTCGATGCGCGCGGCGCTCCAGCCGTCTTTCGAAGGCCAGAAGGTTTCGAGGGCGAACACCATCCCGGGCTTCAGCTCGTAGGAATGCTCCATCGAAACCAGGCGGCTGATCACCGGCTTTTCCCAAATCGCCAGGCCGATGCCGTGTCCGAACTGCAGTGCAAAGGCAGCTTCTTCGTTGGCGAAGCCGAACTCCTGCGCCTTGGGCCAGACGGCGGCGATCTCCGCCGTGGTGCGACCCGGGCGGATCAGCGAAATGGCCGCATCCAGATAATCGCGGCAGCGCGCGTAGGCGTCCACCAGCGCGGGCGATCCGTAGCCGATCGCGAAACACCTGTAATAGCAGGTGCGATAACCCATGTACGAATGCAGGATGTCGTAATACACGGGGTCTCCGGGACGCAGCACGCGATCCGAAAAAACGTGCGGATGCGGGTTGCAGCGTTCACCGGAAATCGCATTGACGCCCTCGACGTATTCCGAACCGAGGTCGTACAGCACCTTGCTGGCGAGGCCAACGGCTTCGTTTTCGCTAAAGCCCGGCCGCATCGCGCGGTACAACTCTTCGTACGCCGCGTCCACCATCATCGCGGACGTATTCAGCAACCCGATTTCGTCCTGCGTCTTGATGACGCGAGCATCGGACATCACCTGCTGGCCATCGACCACGGTGATTCCCTCGCGCTGCAATGCGAACAGGATGGGCGGCTCAACCACGTCGATCCCCAGCGGCTGCTTGTGCAGACCGCGCATCTCGAGCTCCATCTTGATCTTGCGCGCTACGTCTTCGGCCCGGCCCATCTCAGGCGACATCGCGCCGCGCAAGAGCGAAATTCCCGCACGCGAGCGATCGCCCAGCCAGGGGCAATTCAGCTGGTGATGTCTGGCAGCCGAGCCGAAGTCCCACAGGATGGGCTCGTCATTCTGCGGCAGCAATGTGAACCGGCTGATCTTATCCTGCGCCCATGTGCCGATGTGCGTGGACGTGAGATAGCGCACATTGTTCATGTCGAAGCACAACAGCGCGCCCATTTCGGACTTCGCCAGCAGCGCCTTCGCGCGAGCCAGCCTTTCGGTGCGGAGGCGGTCGAAGTCGATCCGCTGCTCCCAATCAACCGCCATGGTGCCGTGAGTTTTCAGAGCCATATTATTTTCCGCAAAGAACCAGTGCCGCGTCGCATACCGAGCGTTCCGTGGGCACGGTGGCGTCCTCCAGGGGCGGCGAGAAGGGAATCGGCACATGCATCGCGCCCATGCGCTTCACCGGAGCCTCCAGATCAAAGAACGCATTCTCCTGGATGACGGCAGCCAGCTCCGCGGTCACTCCATAGCGTCCATAGCCTTCATCCACGACGATTACCCGCGAGGTCTTGCGGGCCGAATCGATCAACGTCTTCTCATCCAGCGGCCACAGCGTCCGCGGATCCACGACTTCCGCGCTGACGCCCTGCTCTTCGAGCAGTTTCGCGGCGCCGAGCGCGACCTGTACCATGCTGCTGGTTGCGATGATGGTGACGTCGTCGCCGGCGCGCTTCACGTCCGCCACGCCCAGCGGGATCGTGTAATCTTCCTCGGGCACAGGACCTTTGAGCTTGTACATCATCTTGTCTTCGTAGAAGACCACGGGATTGTCGTCGCGGATCGCCGACTTCAGAAGTCCCTTGGCGTCGTAGGGCGTCGAGGGCATCACGACTTTCAGTCCCGGTATGTGGCAGAACCAGGCGTGCAGCGATTGGGAATGCTGCGCGGCGGATCGCCGCGTGGCGCCCAGCGTAGTCCGCAGCACCATGGAGCACTTCCATTTGCCGCCCGACATGTAATGGATTTTGGCCGCCTGGTTGGCCATCTGGTCCATGATCAGGCCGGCGAAATCGCCGAACATGATATCGACCACCGGGCGCATCCCCGTCATCCCCGCGCCCACTCCGATTCCCGTGAATCCGGCTTCCGAGATGGGCGTATCGAGCACGCGGTCGGGCCCGAACTCCGTAACCAGGCCGCCCAGAACCTTGAAGGCCGTTCCCGCCTCGGCGACATCCTCACCCAGGATGAAGACGCGCGGATCCCGGCGCATTTCTTCCGCCAGCGCTTCGCGGACGGCTTCGCCTAACGTCAATTCGCGAACGGCCACAGCGGTTTCAGGCATACACGTCTTGCTCCACTTTGTCCACGCTGGGATACGGCGCCGCCATGGCGAACTGCACCGCCTTATCGATCTCAGCCTTCACTTCGGACTGAATCTGGCCCAGGCCGGCGCGGTCCGCGATGTTCTGCGCGAGCAGCACGTCGGTAAAAAGCTTGATAGGATCGCGCTCGGTTTTCCAGGTCTGCTCTTCCTGCTTGGGACGATAGTATTCGCGGCTGATATCGCCGACGTGGTGCCCCATGAATCGATAGGTGGGAACCATCAGAAACGCCGGACCCTCGCCCGCCCGCGCGCGGTCAACCAGACGTTTGGCAGTGGAGTAGACCGCCCGCACATCCTGTCCGTCCACGGTCTCGGAGTGCACTCCGAACGCCGGGCCGCGCGCCATAATGTCGCCGGCGGCGGTTTCGGAAAAGTGCGTGTACTCGTTGTACATATTGTTCTCGCACACGTAGATCACCGGCAGCTTCCACAGCGCAGCCATGTTCATCACTTCGTAAACCACTCCCTGCCCCAGCGCACCTTCGCCAAAGAAGCAGACAGCCACGCGCCCATTGCCCAAGCGCTTGGCCGAAAACGCCGCTCCCGTGGCGATTCCCGCGCTTCCGGCGACGATCGCATTGGCTCCCAGGTTTCCGGTATCGGGATCGGCGATGTGCATCGAGCCGCCTTTGCCCTTGCAGTAGCCGGCTTCCTTGCCCAG
>DATIRX010000491.1:0-3669 GCA_035469225.1 Bryobacteraceae bacterium | reverse complement strand
TGAATCGGTTCGATCCGGTCCCCCGGATAGTCTTTCGTCTCGCGAAGCAGGCTGAACGCCTTGTCGATCCTTTCTCGGGCTTCCGCAGAACGGTGCAAGCCTCGCAATACGTAGGACGAGCCCGCCAGCAGCAGGGACTCGGAGCGGCGGGCTTTTGCGTTGTTCCTGACTTCGCGAATCCGGACCAAGGCTTGATCGTAGACGCCCAGTGCTCGCCGCAGGTCAGAATGCAGCAGGATCCTGCCGAGTTCACGCGCGGCCGATGCCAAAAGAATGCGGATAGAGGCATCGTTGGGATCCTTCTGTGCCCCCTCCTCCGTCAAGTCGAACGCCTGCTGCAGTACCCCAGCGGCTTCCGCGGGACGCTCGAGACTAATATTGTCATCCTGGCCCAGAATGACTCCTTCCCGCCAGAGAACATTAAAGACATTTTGCCGGCGGAGGGCTTCGCCTGGGAAAACAGCCTTCTCGATGTGGACCCGCGCTTCCTGGATGGCTTGAAGCGCTCCTTCCAGATCACCCGAGTAGCGCAACGAGTCCGCGATAAGGCTTAATGCGTTGCCGTAGACCGTATCTTCAATCGGCGTGGATCGGGCGATCTCCATCGCACGCCGGGCATAGCGGACTGCTTGCTCGTAAAGATGGAGGTTCTTATGCGCCAATGCGATGTTATTGAAGAAATCCGCGGCCGGCGGCGTTTCAGACGGCGACGCTCGTCCCAGGCTAAGCAAAACATCGAGACGCGCCGCTGCTTTTCGTGCCTCCTTAAGTACGTCCTCGCGCCGGTGGTTCGCGTCCGAAAGAATCATGCGATCATGCGCGACCGCTGCCGACGAGAGTAGCGCCTTCCTGTTGTGAGGAGAAGCTTTGAGAACAGGGTCCAGCAAGTCCTCCGCTTTCTCGAGGCTCACCTCCGCCTGTGCGTAGTGGCCCAAGTTGGCGGTGTAGGGAACGCCCTGGGCACGGGCCAGGATGAGATAGGCATCGGCCACCTCCAGCGCCAGATTCTGGTCGGTGCGGGCTTCCGCGCCCAGTCCCTGCAGGTATTCCTGCGACATGGCCATGATTTCTTCCCTGGCCCTGGTGGAACCGGGTAAGACCCGGATGACACCGTCGAGCGCCAGGACTTTGTTCGCTAACTGGCGCACTTCCTGGAACCGCCGTTGGGCAATAGCCCGCTGGCGATTGGCCACGAATAGGCCAACGGTCAGGGCGGATACGGTCAGCACCGTGGCGGCCACCGGCAGCCGGTAGCGGCGCACGAATTTGCGGGTGCGATACCAGGCATTCCCAGACCTCGCGCGCACCGGCCGCCACTCTAAAAACGCCCGAAGATCATCCGCGAACGCATCCACCGACGGGTAGCGCTCATCAGGTTCCTTTCGAAGCGCCTTGCCCACTATGAAGTCCAGGTCTTTGGGTATGCCCGGATGCAGGCGGCTGGCGGCCACCGGCTCTCTCGAACAAATCGCGAGTTCCACGGCTTCCCGAGACTCGGCCGCGGGCGCGTGCGGCGATCGGCCTGTAAGCAGCTTGTAGAGGACGGCCCCCAACGAATAGATATCGGTTGCCGTGGTCTGCAGCCCGCCGCGCACCTGTTCGGGGCTGGCATAGTCCGGCGTGAGTAACCGCTCGCGGGTTTGGGTCTGCTCCTGGTCCGCGTCCAGGATCTTGGCGATGCCAAAATCCAGCAACTTCACCCGGCCGCTGCCGTCCACCAGAATATTGGACGGTTTCAAGTCGCGGTGCACGATGAGGTTGCGATGCGCGTACGAGACCGCATCGCATACCTGAATGAAGAGTGCCACCTTCTCGCGTGGCGTCCGTCCTTCCGCATACACATCGATCGGGCTTCCATCGATGTAGTCCATCACCAGGTAGGGTTGGCCGTCGCCGGTTTGTCCGGCATCGAGAAGACGTGCGATCCCCGGATGGCTCAGGTTCGCGAGAATCTGGCGTTCCCGAAGAAAGCGTTCGCGGAAAGCCGGCTCATCGCCGCCGTATCGCAGGAGCTTTAAGGCGACGCGCTGATTCACCTGGCCATCGGCCCGTTCGGCCAGGTACACCGTGCCCATTCCGCCGCGGCCGAGGACGCGATCCAGCCGGTAGGGTCCGCACCGGTCGCCTTCTTTTGCCGCGGTGCTGGTTTGCAGCGACTGGGCCGCTACGCTGGAGATGCTCTCGGTCAGGATATGATCGGATCCCGAGTCGAAGTGCAGCAGCGCCTCTACTTCAGCACGCACGTCCGCCGGAATTGGCCGCTCCCGAAAATAGCTTTCCCGCTGATCCGGCGAAAGGTCCACCAGCTGGTGAAAGAGAGTCTCGGTCTCGCGGTTCATGGGACCTCGTCGCTTCCGGAATTACGCCCCGCTACGTCACCACATTATAGGCGCAAGGGCGTTGCCCGGCAATGCCGCCACATTTTCGATGTTTTAGAAAGCCCACAGTACGGAGGTGTATCCGGTGTGCGCCCGATAGTTCCGAAGTCCTGAAAAGTCTTCGTGATAGCCGTAATACTGATACCCGGCGTTCCAGCGGATTTTCTCGTTGATCCGGACCGAGATGCGGCCCTGCGGGGACAGGTAGCGCAGGGGGAAGGTCTGCGCCGAGGAGAACGCAATGCCCTGCGGGGCCGCCAGATTCAGGCCGGATAACCCCGAAATCGGCACACGGCCATCGCCCACATCCTGCACCAGGCTGTAGCCCGCCGAGACGTCCACGCGCTGCCGGATGCTGACGCGCGCCGCCAGATTCCCGGTGTGGATGTTGCTGATGTAGCGCGACTGATCCGTGCTGACGAGCTGCGGCGGGGAGGGAACCGGCGCAGCAAAATAGTTGATCGCGCCCAGGGTATCCAGATGAAGCTTGGTGTAGCTGGCGTCGATCGAGAACCAGTTCTTCGGCAGCCAGGAGCCGTCGATTCCGTACTGCCGCGAATGCGACGCGTAGTTCGCCAGCGACGCCGAGTTGGTGTTGTAATCGGTCCGCGAATAACCCGCCAGGCGAACGCTCTTCAGCTTGTATTCAATCCGGCCGCGGTAGGTTTCGTAATTGCGCTGGCTCACCGGATAGATTGGACGATCGGCGCGGCCGATCTCGGTATCCAGCAGAATACTCAGCGGCTTCAGCGGGCGGATGCGCACGCCCAGCAGGCCGGTGTGCAGACCGTTTTCCTGCTCGATGGGCACGCGCTGAGAAGCTGGTGTTGGCACGTTCGCGAGATCGGCCCCTTCTATCGACCGAATCCGGCGCGTTGAATATTCATAGCCGGCGCGCACCGCAAACCCCTTGGTAAGACGAAGGTCGGCATCGGTCGAATTGGCGATGGTGCGAATCCCGAGAAACGTAAACGGGTTGTAGGGCGTAGAGAAAACGCCGTTGGTGACCTGCGTGTAAAACGAGTTGCCCACCATGCGGATGTGGCTGATCGAAGTCTGGTTGGTCAGCGTCAGTTTAGCGGAGGGAAACAGG
The DNA here is from genome assembly GCA_035469225.1 of Bryobacteraceae bacterium. Taxonomy (GTDB): domain Bacteria; phylum Acidobacteriota; class Terriglobia; order Bryobacterales; family Bryobacteraceae; genus Palsa-187. The sequence continues at coordinate 198 of DATIRX010000491.1, read as the reverse complement.
CTGAACGTGAAATTCCCGGCCAGCGCAGGCCGCTCGGCATTGCCCAGCGTAACAATCTGGGTGCCGGTGGGCGAGCCCACCCGATTAAATCCGAAGGCGGTTTCATCGTCGACGAACGCGCGATGGCCGGCCACGTAGGAGAACCGTCCATTGGCCGCCCACAGCTTGTTCTCGCGAAACAGCGCGACGCGCCAGTAG
>DATIRX010000490.1:0-5839 GCA_035469225.1 Bryobacteraceae bacterium | reverse complement strand
CTTCTCGGGGCGGGCGTCCGGATTGGCCACAGCCGCCAGGCCGTCCTCGTAGAACAGATCGAACGCACTGGGATTCCGGAAGGCGCGTCCGTACAGAAATTTGTAGGTCCAACCGCTGGAGGGCTGATAAATCAAAGCCGCGCGGGGCGAAAGGAAGTTGCGGCGATAGGCTGATCCGTCCAGACGCAGTCCCAGATCCAGCCTCCAATGCCTGGAGAGTTTCCTTTCGTTCTGAAGAAAAAGCGCGTACATTTTATCCCCGCGGCGGATGTTTACGAACTCCACCGGCAGGGGTGAAACGTCTTGCGAGCTCTGAACAGTTCGCAGATCGAATTGCGTCTCCACGCCGGCGGTTAGCACCCCCAGGCGCGCGACGTCGAAGCGATACGTCAGCTGGCTTTCGATCCAGTCGCTATCGGAAGCCGTCCGATCGTCCTCAACATTGGAACCATACGGATACTCGAAGCGCCCGCGCAGGCGGTCCTGGTTGTAGGAGGTATGCCATCGCAGGGTGCCTCGGGCAAACTCGCGGATGTACGCCAGGTCCACGTAGTTTGCGGTTTCGTCCACGTGGGTTCCGCGGTCGTTGAATACGGTATCGCCCCAGGAGACCGGCTGGATCTTGTTGCGATTGGAAAGACTGGCGGTGATGTTCCAGTTACGCCAGGTCAGGTTCGAGAAAAAATGATAGCCCTTCTCCCCGTCCATGCGGATGGCCTGTCCGTGATTTGTGTCGGGCGTATCGAGACCAGGGAAGTATAAGGGACTTTCTCCACTGTTGTTGAAAACCGTCCCGGAAAGGAGCACTTTCGCGCGGTTCCCTATAGGTACGGTCGCCATCATCTGGGCTTGCTTCTCGCCGAAGCTGCCGAATTGGGTGGTCAGACTCGGAGGGCCGGCTTCCTCCGGTGACTTGGTGACGACGTTAATGGTGGCGAACTCTCCGTTGCTTCCATAGAGCGCCGAGGACGGACCCCGCATGATCTCGATCCGCTGGACCAAGTGCATGTCGATGGGAAAATCGTCGCCAAACCAGAGCATGGAATCGAAGACGTGGTCCGCCATGTTGTGGCCGTTGACCATCACCAGGATGCGGCTGCCGTAGTCCCATGGCAAGTTGAAGCCTCGCACGCCGATGGAGGTATAGGTCCGGTTGTAATTCAGGGTGAAACTGCGCACAGAGGCGACGGCCTCGCCCAGCGTGCGATAGCCGTACTTGTAGATATCCTCGGCGGTAATAACGGTGATGCTGGCGGGCGCATCCCGCGGCGTCTGCGGATGCAGCGCGGCTGTGTCCACCGTGATGTTCATCAGCTCCTCGAGCGTCAGAGAAGTCAAGTCCCGAGGATTGTCCGCACCAGCGGTCGTGACTGCGAGCAGCATCCATCCGCACAGGAATATCGACCGCCCGAGCAAGCGGGCTTCGCCGTGATCCATGACTTGACCATCGGCCAACTGAGGGGCAAGCTGCGCGAGGATCTATCCTATTACTTACTGCTGAAGGGGTGCTACAACCCCTTTTGAGCGAGGTATGCCGCCAGATCAAGTACGCGCATCGAGTAGCCCCATTCGTTGTCGTACCAGGAGACGACCTTGAGCAAATTTCCTCCCAGCACCTTGGTCAACTGTGAATCGACGATGGAACTGTTGGGGTTGTGCATCATGTCGCTGGAAACAACCGGGTCTACGGTGTAGGCCAGGATGCCCTTGAGCGGCCCGTCGGCCGCAGCTTTCAAGGATGCATTGACTTCTTCGGCGGTGGTGGATTTCGACAGCACGGCCACCAGATCCACAACGCTGACATTGGGTGTGGGCACGCGCATCGCATATCCGTCGAGCTTGCCTTTCAGCTCGGGCATCACCAGTCCGATCGCCTTGGCGGCGCCGGTGGTGGTGGGGATCATGTTGATGGCGGCCGCGCGGGCCCGGCGCAGGTCCTTGTGCGGAAAATCGAGGATAGGCTGATCGTTGGTGTAACTATGGATGGTGGTCATCGAGCCCTTCTCGATGCCGAACTTTTCGTGCAGCACCTTGACCACGGGCCCCAGGCAATTGGTGGTGCAGGATGCGTTTGAAATGATGTTGTGCCGGGCCGGATCGTAGGATGACTCGTTGACGCCCATCACGATGGTGATGTCCTCATTCTTGCCGGGCGCCGAGATGATGACCTTCTTGACCGTGCCGCGCAGGTGCTTCTTGGCGTCGGCGGCGTCGGTGAATCGCCCGGTGGATTCGACCACCATCTGGACACCGAACTTGGACCAATCGATCTCCGCCGGATCTTTGATGGCGTAGATGTGAATCCGTTTCCCGTTCACCAGGATCCCATCCCCATCCTCCTTCACATCGCCGTGCAGAGGACCCAGCACCGAGTCGTACTTCAGCAAGTGGGCCAGGGTCTTGGTGTCGGTGAGATCGTTGGTGGCGACGATCTCGATATCCGGGCGGTCGAGCGACGCCCGCAGTACGTTGCGGCCGATCCGGCCGAAACCGTTGATGCCTATCTTGGTGGTAGCCATATTCCAGTTTAGCGTTAGCGAGTGCGATTACTGAACTGCGACGTTCTTGGAGACGCCAAGATTGGGGCTGAACACGCCGAAATCGAGCGTTCCTCCGCCCGCCAGGTCGGCGGTGAAGTAGTTTGGATTCGAGGTGCCTTGTATCGACAGGCTGCCGAAGCTGGTGCCGGTGGTGGAGGCCGGCTGCAATTGGGAGAGTTGGCTCGCCGGAATGGTGAACGTCCCGGGCGCTGCCTGAGCGATGCAGCCAATCGTGACACTGCGAACATTTCCCCCCGTCACAGTGTTGGTGCCCACCAGAATATAGACCAGATCGGCCCCCGAGCTGGTCCAGGTCAGAACCAGCGGCTGCGAGCGGCTCACGGTGTTGATGGACTCGAAATTTGTCGCAACGAAACTACTCGGGAAAGTAGCGGAAGCCGTGAAGGGGCCCACTTGTGTGCCCCCGTTCCCGGTCAGCGTATACTTGCCGCTGGCGATGGTTCCGGGAGGGCTCGTCAATGCGTAAAACGGACCCAGAGGAAAAGCGATCTTGCCCAAAGTCGCCCCTGCAAGATTGGGGCCGCTGAGCGAAAGAGAGGCGCCGGCATCCAGGTTGGCGCTCTGGCTGGCCGGATCCGTCCCGCTCTGGGGGTACGTTCGATCGTACACATAGCAGCTTCCCACCCGGATGCTGCGCGAGGCGCCGCCTGCGGCCCACTGGGCTGCGGTCCAGCGGAAGACTCCGCCGCTGGATCCTTCGGAGACGGTGTTTGTGGGGCTGCTTGCGACCTTATAGACGCTGAATGCGCCCCCCGTAATGCTACCTCCCGCGTCCAGTTTCGCAAGGCTGGCACCCGATAGCTGCGGATCGTAACAGACACTCTGGCCGATCACCGCGATCGGCAGTGTTACGACGTTGCTGAGTTCGCCATTCGCGCTGACCTGAAGGGATGCATAACAATCGGGATCGATGTCGACGGGAAGCGCAAAAATCAACACCCATAGACCCGGATAGCCGGCCACCGCGGCGGTGTACGTCGGCGTGATCACGCGGCTGCCCACCATGACCTTGAAGTTCCCGGCCGCGGTCTGATCGCCCGCGGTGCCGCCGGTATCGTTCAGGAGATCGGCGCCGCCGCCGGTACCCCACAGGGAAATGGTCTCGCCGGGATGCACCGGCGTGTTTACAAAGTTTCCGGGGCCTCCGGTGCCGCTGGTAGTGAAGCGGCTGATGCTAAAACCCTGATTCACGTTGGCGATCGTCGCCTGGGCCACGCCTGTGCCGACTCCGTTGGACGTGGCGATACCGAAGTGGCGCGCCACCACCGTCACGTTCTGGGCATTGCTCGTCTGGCCGTTATAAGTCACCCGGACTGCATACGTCCCCGGTGGGATGGACGAGGGAAGCACTCCGGTGACGGCTCCAGCCAGGGTGTAGTACATATACGCGTTGATGCCCGCGCCGCCGCCGACACTGGTGAATGTGACCGAGGTATTCGCCAGCGTTGTCGGGTAATTCGGCGGAGAGGCAATGACGATCGTCGCGGGTCCCAGATTCTTGCCGTAAATCACGAACACGGCATTGGGAGCGAGCACGGGCTGCGCGCTACTGACGTTGAGTACGCCGCCGCTATCAATAGACGGCTGGGCCGCCAGCATGGAGGCGAAGACTGGCAGCGACACCAGAATTGCGTGTTTCATGATTTCGAGATTCTATCGCAATCCGGGCATCGGGAAAAAACCCTATGATCAAGAGATGGTTCTCTCCGATGTCGACATCCGGCGCTACTTGACGGAAGGCAAGATCAAGATTACTCCAGCGCTACCGCCCGACCAGTACGGAAGCTGCTCGGTCGATTTCCGCCTGGGCGAGGAATTCAGCGTGTTCGAACACAGCCGCCATGCGCTGATCGACCTACGGGAGAAGACCGCCATCCAGGATCTGATGCGGACCATCACCGTCGCAAAAGGGGACGCCTTCATCCTGCAGCCGGGCGAGTTCGCGCTGGCCATCACCGAGGAAACACTGGAGCTGGACGACGACGTTCTGGGACGTCTGGAAGGCCGTTCGAGCCTGGGCCGCATCGGCATTATCGTGCACGGGACGGCCGGGTTGTTCGATCCCGGCTGGCGCGGCCGCGCGACGCTCGAGTTGAGCAACCTGGGTGTGATGCCGGTGGCGCTGTATCCCGGCATGCGGATCTGCTCCTTCACCTTCGAGCAGCTTTCTTCGCGCGTGGAAGTCCCGTATCACAAGAAGATCGGGAACAAATACGCGGGGCAGGATCGGCCGGTAGCGAGCCGGTTAGCCACGGAAACCAGCCGCTAGAGCGTTCGCCGTGATACGATAGCCGCCATGCGCTGGCTACTGATTCCTATCTCGCTGCTCGCGGCCTCGGTCGCTTTCTTTGCTCAGACTGCCGCCCCGAACCCAACGGGAGTCTCGGCCGGACATATTCACATCGTGACCGCGGACCCAGCCGCGTACCAGAAAGCCATCGTCAGCGTTCTGGGAGGCACGCCGGTCAATGCCGGGCCTCTCACTATGGTGAAAGAGCCGGGCATCTTCTTCATCATGACCCAGGCGAAAGGAGCCGGACCCAGTGGCGGTTCCAAGGGCTCCGTCGCGGACCATATGGGCTTCTCGGTGAAGAGCTACGCCGCAACCAAAGCGAAAGCCGTAGCCGCCGGGATGAATGTGCAGGAGCTTACTCCGAATGTGCAGGCCTTCGTGACGTTTCCGAACGATGTGATCATCGAGATTCAGGAAGATACTGCCCTGCCCACGGAAACGGCGTTCAGTCATTTCCATCTCATGGCGCCGGATCAGAACGCCACGCGTGAATGGTACATGAAGACCTTCGGTGGGGTGGAAGCCCAGCGCCGGCCCGGGCTGAAAGGCGTGGGAATCCCTCCCGGCACAGTCGATTTCCTGGGCGTGGGCGGCCGGGGCGGCAAGAACAAGGACGGGTCCACGCCGGCTCCTCCAGCTGCAACCGCGGGCCGCTTCCTGGATCACATCGGATTCGAAGTGAAGGACCTGGATGCCTTCGTCAAAAAACTTCAGGCCGACGGCGTAAAGATCGATTCCGGACCGACCGACATGACCAAGCAGTTTGGCCTGAAGATCGGATTTCTCACCGACCCGAACGGCACCCGCATCGAACTGACCGAGGGGCTGGCCAAGCAGTAGTCTAGTCTGGCCGGATGCGGCCCTCCCGATCGATGGGGAGACGCTGCCCGCGCCACAGCACCGTTCTGCCAAACAGGCCGGCCGCCCAGGCCGCCCCCGTAAACAGATCGCGGAGCGGGATCAGCACCCACATCCTGAGCACGTC
>DATIRX010000489.1:0-7228 GCA_035469225.1 Bryobacteraceae bacterium | reverse complement strand
TCATCGGTCCGTATCTCCGAGCACGAAATCCATACTTCCCAGCGCGGCGATCGAATCGGCGATCAGTGTGTTCTCCAGCATCTTAGGTAAACCTTGGAGGTTACCAAAGCTGGGGGTGCGCATGTGGACGCGATAGGGTTTGGAGGTCCCATCGCTCACGATGTAGTAGCCGATTTCCCCGCGGGGAGCCTCGACGCATTGATACGCTTCGCCTGCAGGCACGCGGAAACCCTCAGTCACGATCTTGAAGTGATAGATCAGCGCTTCCATCTGGGTTTTCATCTTCTCGCGATCGGGAAGCACCACATGGGGCGCGTCGGCCTGCCAGGGTCCGTCGGGCATGCCTTCCAGAGCCTGGGTGATGATTTTCGCGCTCTCGCGCATTTCCTGGAGCCGCACCCGGTATCGCGACCACACATCGTTGCTGGTCTCCACCGGGACTTTGAAATCGAACTTTTCGTAGCTCGAATACGGTTCGGATTTGCGAATGTCCCAGTTCAAGCCCGCGCCCCGCAGCATGGGACCGGTGACGCCCAGGTCCAGCATGTCTTCAAGGGAAATGAAGCCGACTCCCTTGGTCCGCTGCATCCAGATGGGATTGGCGTTGAGCAGCTCTTCGTACTCGTCCACTTTGCTGGGGAATCCGCGGATGAACTTGCCCACCACCTGCTGCCAGCCGCGCGGCGGTTCCAGCGCTAGTCCGCCGATGCGGATATAGCTGGTCATCATGCGCTGCCCCGAGAACATTTCGAAGATGCGCAGGATGTCTTCGCGCTCGCGGAAGCAATAGAAGAACATCGTCATGGCGCCGATGTCGAGCGCGTGCGTACCCAGCCACACTAAATGACTGTTCAGCCGCGATAGCTCGGCCATCATCACGCGAGTCCACTGCGCCCTGGCCGGGATTTCGATTTGCAGGAGTTTTTCGACCGACAGGGAGTAAACCAGGTTGTTGGAAAGATTCGCCAGATAATCGACGCGATCGGTGAGCGTCACGCCCTGCTGCCAGGTCTTCTGCTCGAATTCCTTCTCGATACCCGTGTGCAGGAAACCGATGTCGGGCGCCGCGCTGATAATGGTCTCGCCCTCCAGCTCCAGCACGATGCGCAACACGCCGTGCGTGGAGGGGTGCTGCGGACCCATATTGAGCGTCATCCGCCGCGGAGCGGCCGGAGTCGCGGGGATTTCCTGGACCGCCTGAATCGTGGATGTGTGATCTTCGAAGGAATGCTTCATGACTTACTCACTCGGGTAGCTGTACTTGTACCCGTGCACCGGATAATCTTTCCGCAGCGGATAGCCTTCCCAGTCCACCGGCATCAGGATGCGCACCAGGTTGGGATGATTACGGAACCCGATCCCGAACATATCGAACACCTCGCGCTCGTACCAGTTCGCCGAGCGCCACACACCGGTGACCGAATCGATTTCCGGATTGTTTCCGCCTAAGCGGCACTTCAGGCGGATCCGCTGGTTACGCTCCAGCGAATGCAGATGGTAGACCACTTCGAAACGGGGCTCGGCCGGATGCAGGTCTACGGCCGTAATGCCGCTCAAGCGGACGAACTTCTCGGTGTCTTTCAGATAACGGCACAGTTCGGCGATGCGCTGCGGATCCGCAATCGACGTCGATTCGCCGAAGGCCTCGGTGGTTTCAAGGATAGCGGGGTGGTTCACTTGGAGCCTTCTTTCTTCAGCACGGCCCAATCCAGCGCGCCCTTCTTCCACACGTAGAAGAATCCCACCAGTACGAGCGCGACGAAGATCAGCATCTCGACGAAACCGAACATTCCCAAATCGCGATACACCACGGCCCAGGGGTACAGAAACACCGCTTCAATATCGAACAGGATGAAAATCATCCCCACCAGGTAGAACTTGACGCTGAAGCGTTCGCGCGCGGAGCCCACCGGCGCCATGCCGGATTCATACGGCGTATCCTTCAGCGGCGAGCGGGCGCGTTTGCCCAGCACCGTCGAGGCCAGGATCAGCACCGAGGCCAGGCCGGCCGCAATCAGCACTTGCACCAGGACCGGGAAATAGATTTCAGGATAATTTAATGGCATCGCTTGAACGCTGCGCGGTCCTCTCCGGCGAGTGCACCTGTCCCAACTTCAGATTGAACCTTAACTATTGAATATAATGAGCGGGGAAACGGAGTGTCAAACGCCGCGCATGGAAAGTGCTGAAACAAAGACGATTGAAGTTGTTGTAAACGGCCAGGCGCGCAGCGTGCCGGAAGGATTCTCGCTCGACCGGCTGCTGGTCTGGCTGGCCATCGATCCGTCGCGCGTAGCCGTGGAACGCAACCGGTCCATCGCGCGAAAAACCGATTGGCCGGCGACGCGCATCGAGCCGGGTGATCAACTGGAAATCGTGTGGTTCGTCGGCGGCGGATAATTCACGCCGGTTCCAGTACGGGAGGGGCTATTGACTTGCCCTTCAGGTCGAGTACAATCGTTAAGATCCGAGGAAATCCTAAAGAACGGATACCTGCCTTCATGTTTAAATCCCGCAAAAGCCGTCCGGAAGCTCAGGTCCCTGAGCGGACCTATTCGTCGAGCGAGGTATCCGATGTTGCCGGAGTCAGTTTGCGGCAACTGCAATGGTGGGATGAGCGCAAGGTAGTCTCTCCGCGGCATGAGGGACACAGGCGGGTGTACGATCCGGCCGAGGTGATCGAGATCACGGTCATCGCCGAGTTGCGCCGGAAGGGATTTTCGCTGCAGAAAATCCGGCGGGTGCTGCGCTTTCTGCAACGCGAGATGGGCCGGAGGCTGGCCGAGGTGCTGCAAGCCAACACCGACCTGCACCTGGTAACCGACGGAAAGTCGATTTACCTGGAGGACCACCAGGAGCGGATCATCGACATCCTGAAGAACGCCCGCCAGCCCATGTTTCTGGTGTGCGTGAGCGATCAGGCTCGCCGCCTGGGCGAATCCGACCGCAAGCCGGTCCGCATGGAGTCCGGTTTAGCCGCCCGCCGCGCCCGAATGGGCTGATTTTTCCGCTCTTTATCGGGCTTTACCGCAGCGCGGGCCTGCCCCCACCAAATTGGTATACTGAAATTGCTGGAGGCCGTAATGATGCCCAAGTCCCGTCGGCGTAGCTATTTCCTGATTCCTGCGTTCATCGTCCTGTGCTCCCTGGTGGCGGGAGTGATGGGCGGAAAGAGGGTCTCGGCCGCATCCACGGCCGATGACGCCGATCAGAGCCTTAAGGCTTTTACCAAGGTTTATAGCGTCGTCGAGCAAAATTTCTCCGACGAAGTGAAGCCCGAAAAGGGCGTCTACAAGGGCGCCATCCCGGGCATGCTGCGGACGCTGGATCCGCACTCCAATTTCTTCGATCCGCGCGATTACCAGTCGCTGCGCGAGGACCAGCGCGGACGCTATTACGGCGTCGGGATGCAGGTGCAATCGAGGAACGGCAAGACCATCGTGACAGCGCCGTTCGCCGGATCGCCGGCCTACCGGGCCGGACTTCGCCCGGGCGACGTGATCCTGGAAGTGAACGATAAGAAGACCGACAACCTGACCACCACGGAAGTCGCCGACCTGCTCAAAGGTCCGCGCGGCACCAAGGTGCAGGTGAAGATCGGACGCGAAGGATTGGACCAGCCGATCATCTACAACATCATCCGCGATGAGATCCCCCGCTTCAGCGTGCCGGACGCCTTCTATGTGAAGCCCGGCATCGGCTACGTCAAAGTAAGCCAGTTCAATGAGAACACCGGCAAGGAACTGGATGACAAGCTGAAGAAGCTCAACGAAAAAGAAATGAAGGGCCTGGTGCTGGATCTTCGGGAAAATCCCGGCGGGCTTCTGAATGAAGGCGTGGATGTGGCCAGCCACTTCCTGAAGAAGGGCGATCTGGTGGTGAGCCACCACGGGCGCAGCTCGCCCAACAAGAATTACGCGGCACGCACGGACGGCGCCGGCAAAGACTATCCCATCGTGGTGCTGGTAAATCGCTACACCGCATCGGCCGCGGAGATTGTCAGCGGCGCGCTGCAGGATCACGATCGCGGTTGGATTCTGGGTGAGACCACGTTCGGCAAGGGCCTGGTCCAGACCGTGTTCCCGCTGAACGACAACACCGGCCTGGCGCTTACGACGGCGCATTACTATACGCCCAGCGGCCGGCTGATCCAGCGCGACTATTCCAATATTTCGTTCCTGGACTATTACACGCACTCGAATCTGGAACAGAAAAACATGGCCGACGTGAAGATGACCGATAGCGGCCGCACCGTCTACGGCGGCGGCGGAATCACGCCGGACGAAAAGTTCGAGCTGCCGAAGCTCAACGCCTTCCAGATTGAAGTGATTCGCAAGTACGCCCTGTTCAACTTCTCCGCCAAATACTTCGGCAACCGCGACGCCAAGCTGCCCAAGGGCTGGGAGCCGGGCGACGACGTGATCAATGAGTTCCGCCAGTATCTGGAGACCCAGAAAGCGACCTTTACTCCGGCCGATTTCGCGGCCAATCGCGACTGGGTGAAAAAGGAACTGAAGCGCGAGATGTACATCACGGCGTTCAGCCAGGATGAATCGCAGCGCGTGGCCATCGAGCAGGATCCGGAAGTGCTGAAGGCGATCGACTCCATGCCCAAGGCCAAGGCCCTGGTGGATACCGCCAAGAAGCTGCTGGTGCAGCGCATGACCGGGCAGGATCCGCGCGCAGCGGTCCGCTGATCTCCAGGCGAATTTGCGTCCACAAATCACCGTTCTCGACGCGGGCGGGCAATACTGTCACCTGATCGCGCGTAAAGTCCGCGATTTAGGCGTCTATGCGGAAGTCGCCCCCAGCGAAACGCCTGCTTCCGAGCTGGCCGGCCGCAAAGGCGTCATTATCTCGGGCGGCCCCTCCAGCGTGTACGATCCCGGCAGCCCGACCATCGATCCACGTTTGCTGCACAGCGGCATCCCCGTGCTGGGTATCTGTTATGGGCAGCAGCTCATGGCGCACATCCTGGGCGGCCGCGTGGAGAAGGGCGATCGGGGCGAGTACGGATTCGCGCAGCTCGATCTTACCCACAGCACCGGCCTCTCTAGAGGCGACACGTTATTTAAAGGAATTGCCGGGCGCCAGCAGGTGTGGATGAGCCATCGCGACGCCGTGCAGTCGCCTCCCCCGGGTTTCGACGTCCTGGGCAGCACGGCCACCTGCACCGTGGCCGCCATGGCTTCGCCCCAGCGCGGGCTCTACGCGGTCCAGTTTCATCCGGAGGTGGCGCACACTCCCTGCGGCGCGCAAGTTCTGACGAACTTCGTGTTCGGCGCCTGCGGATGCGTGAAGGATTGGGATCCGGCCGGGCAGGTTCAGTCGGTCGAAGATCACATCCGGGCCGTGGCGAAAGACCGCAACATTTTCTTCTTCGTCAGCGGCGGAGTGGATTCCACCGTGGCGTACACGCTGTGCCTGCGCGCGCTGGGGCCGGAGCGCGTTCATGGAACCTACGTGGATACAGGCCTGATGCGCGAGGGCGAAACCGATTTCGTGCGCGCCAACTTTGCCGCGCTCGGCGCACGGGCGTTCGCGGTGGAAGATGCTGCCCGGCAATTCTTGGGCGCACTCGCCAGCGCCGTCAATCCGGAGGACAAGCGTCACCTGATCGGCGAGGAATTCGTGCGCGTCCAGCAGCGCATTCTCGAATCCGAGCATTTTCTCGACGGACACTGGATCCTGGGCCAGGGCACCATTTACCCGGATACCATCGAATCCGGCGGAACCGCCAAGGCCGACCTGATCAAGACGCATCACAACCGCGTGGCCGGGATTCAGAAACTGATCGACGAGGGGCGGATCATCGAGCCGCTGGCATCATTCTATAAAGATGAGGTGCGGGCCATCGGCCGGCAACTGAATCTGGCTCCCGCGCTGCTCGACCGGCATCCGTTTCCGGGGCCGGGGCTGGCCATTCGATGTCTCTGCACGACGTCGGGCGCGCGCGTCGAGAAACTGTCCGAGGGATGGCTGCTGCCGGTGCAGACCGTCGGCGTGCAGGGCGATTCGCGGACCTACCGGGCCGTCCTGGCCATCGAGGATTTTCCGGATTCCGAAGAGGAAGCTCCCAGTCTGATCAATAAGATGGACCGGATTAATCGAGTAGTGGTTGAGGTCTGGACCGCGGAGAAACTCAGGAACATGCAGGCGGTGCCGGGTTACCTGACCGCGGAAAGACTGGACAGGCTGCGGCGCGCGGACGCCGTGGTTCGCCGCCTCAGCGCGGCCAGCGGCTTCGATCAGGCCGTCTGGCAGTTCCCCGTGGTGCTGATGCCCTTCGGAACGCCTGAGCGCCCCGATTCCGTGGTGCTGCGTCCCATCGATTCGGTGGATGGCATGACCGCCAGCGTCGTCCGGATGCCCAAGGAACTGCTGGCTGCGATGGTGCGCGAGCTGAGCGCCATTCCCGGAGTAGCGGGCGTGTTCTACGACCTGACGAACAAGCCGCCCGCCACCATCGAGTGGGAATAGCGCGTTTCTAAGCAAACGCCCGCAAAACGGAGCGCGCGGGCAGGGTTTCTTGACTTGCTTGAGGACGCCCACGCGCCCTTTGCGGGCTGTCTACTGCTTGGCTTTGCCCTTGCCGGCGCCGCCGCGGCCCTGGCTCGAAGGCGGAACCAGCTTTTGCAGGCGCAGATACACCGCCATGCTGCCGTAGCACTCTTCGTTGTGTGCGACGTTGAACCATAGCCAGGATACCCGGGTGCGGGGACCACGGAAGGTCTGGACCATGTCACTGCCGTTCGCCGTGGTTGTTCCGTCGTAGGCGGCATCGCACATATCGAAGGACGCCTTCAGCGCGGCCGTCAGATCGGCTTTGCTGGTCTTGGCCGCTGCGCCGAGCTGTTTGGTATCGCCGGTGACGCCCCCGCAGAATTGCGCCTGCAGATCGGCCACGTGAGCTACCCAGGCTCCGAAGTTGCGCTCCTCCGGCACGGGCTGGAAGGCATAGCCGGCTTCCGGCATTTCGTCGGCCGCCGCGATGATCTTGTTTTTGCCGGCCGTATAGTTTGCTTTGAGGTCGCCCACCAGGTCCAGCGGTGCTCCCCCGCCCTTGGGTTGCGCCTGCACCAGACAAGCCCCGGCAACCGCGAGCATCAACATCGAAGTTCGCATGTTATTGCTTCCCCTTTCCCTGTCCGCCGGGAGCGTTGATGGCGCCTTCATCCCAATGCTCATCCGCCTTGCCGTCCACAAATCTCCACATGTCGAAATGAGT
>DATIRX010000488.1:0-4777 GCA_035469225.1 Bryobacteraceae bacterium | reverse complement strand
CGGTACAGCTCGGCCGGATCTTCGCTGTCGCCGCGAGCCAGGATCTTGTTGCGGTAGTCCCGTCCGACCACCTCGCTGAAGACGCCCTCCTTGCGAAAACGTGTGAACGCGTCCGCGTCCAGAACCTCGGCCCACTTGTAGGAGTAGTAGCCTGCGCCGTATCCCACGGGACTCGCGAACAGGTGCGTGAAGCCGGTGATCATGGAATAGTCTTCGGGAAGCGGTGTTGCCGCGAAGGGCTGCATCATCCGGCGGGCGAAGGCCACCACATCTTCCTTTCCATCCCATTCGCGGTGCAGCGCCAGATCCACGAAGCCGAGTCCGAGCTGCCGCATTTGATGGTTGGCAGCCCGGAAGGTTTTGGCGCGCTTCATTTTCTGAAACAGATCCTCGGGAATGGGCGCGCCGGTTTCCCAATGCCGGGCGAGAAGATCCAGCGCCTGCCGTTCCCAGCACCAGTTCTCCATGATCTGCGAAGGCAGCTCGACGAAGTCCCATGCCACGCTGGTTCCCGCGAGGCTGCGCACCTCCACGCGGCTCAGGAGATGATGCAGCAGGTGCCCGAATTCGTGAAAGACGGTTTCGGCTTCACGATGCGTCAGCAGCGCGGGTTTCCCGTCCACCGGCGGCGTCAGATTCCCGCAGATCAATCCCAGATGCGGAGTGCCCTTGGCTGGGTCGCCGGTAATGAGGGAATCCATCCAGGCCCCGCCGCGTTTGTTCTCGCGCGGATACCAGTCGGCGTAAAAGGAGCCTAGATTGGCGCCGGTGGCGGCGTCGCGCACTTCGTATGTCTTTACGTCCGGCTCCCAGACGGGCATGTCCTTCACTTCGCTCACGCGAATTCCGAGAATGCGGCCGAAGATCTCGAACATTCCGGAGACCACGCGCTCCAGGGGAAAGTACGGGCGCAGCGCTTCTTCGTCGAAATCGTACAAGGCGGCGCGCTGCTTTTCGGCCCAGTAGCCGATATCCCATGGCTCCAGCTTGCGTGCGGCGAACGCCTCCAGTTCCTGATTCTCCTGGCGAAAACGCTGGTCGGTCTTCTCGCGCAGGTCCTTCAAAAAGGTTTGCGCGCGCTCGCCGGTATGCGCCATGCGATCGTCCAGCACCAGGTCTGAGAAATCCTGGAAGCCCAGCAGCCGGGCCTTTTCCCTGCGCAGCTCCAGAATCTGGGTCATCAGGCCGCGGTTGTCGAGCGGACCGGAGGAGGCGCGCGTGTTATAGGCGCGCCAAACCTGCTCGCGCAGCCGTGCATCGTCCAGGTACGTCATCACCGAGACATAACTGGGACCCTGCAAGGTGAAACGCCAGCCTTCGACGCCTTTGGATTCCGCCGCGGCGCGGGCCATCGCCACAGCCGACGGGGGCAGGCCTTTGAGCTGCTCTTCATCCGTCACGACCATATCCCAGGCGTTGGTGGCATCCAGAACGTGTTCCGCGAACTTGGTGGTGGCTTCCGACAGCGCCACATCGATCACCTTTAACCGGGCTTTGCCTGCCGGGTCCAGGTCCGCCCCGTGGCGTTTGAACGAATCGATGGTTTTCTTCAGGAATCGTTTGTAGGTTCCCTGGAGTGATTGCCCTTCTTCCGTCGCGGCGTACTTCCGGATCGACTTCAACAGCTCTTCGTTGAGCGGAATGCTCGAATAGAATGCGCTGGCCTTGGGCTGCACGGCGTTGAACGCGGCACGAAATGCCGGCGTGGTGGCGACGCTTTCGATGTGCCGAACTACGCTCAGCGCGAAATCCAGCCGCTCCGTCATGGTGTCGATGGCCCGCAGCGGATTTGGATCGGCGGCGGCTGCATCCAGGCGCTGGGCGCCGTCGGCCAGGAGTTCATCCACCGCCGGCTCCACGTGCGCGGCCTCGATCTGATCGAAGGGAACTTTGAATTTGATTTCAGTTAGCGGATTCATGAGTTTTGGGAATACGAATGAAAGATACGGACAGCAGTACCACTGTAACGCCCGCCAGAATCCATTTGGCGTTGCTGGGGCCGCGGATCGCCTGGATCATGGCGGGCGTGGTGGAGCGCAGCGGGACGTCCAGCAATGTCAGGATGGCCCGATTTTCCAGAACGTCGAACAGCGCAGCGCTCACTCCGCAGATCGCGCCCATGATTCCGGCGGCCCGGCGCCAACCCCGTTTTCGAGCCGCCGCGGCTCCGAGAGCGGCGCACAGCGCGGCGTAGCATGCGATGAACGCGAAATCGACGTACTGCTTGACGCGCATCACCTCCCGATCCGGACTGGGTGCGTCGCCCAGGATCCAGTCGACCTCCTGGACGTCGCGGGCAAACTGCAGGGCCAGCGTGGGATCGCCGAAGCGCGGCGGCTTGGAAGCATTCGTGAACGACGGCCGGCCCATGAGCAGCACGAAGGCCGCCGCCGTCAGCATCGCCAACAGGATCGTCAGGCGGTGTGACTTAACCCAGAAGTCGCGAGGCATCGCGGGCGAAGTAGGTCAAAATGAAATCCGCGCCGGCCCGGCGGATCGAAGTCAGCGATTCCATCATGATGCGCTCGTAATCCAGCCAGCCGCGCTCGACGGCCGCCATGATCATGCTGAATTCGCCGGACACCTGGTAGGCGCCGATGGGCACCGGGAAGCGGTCGCGAGCCTGGCGCACCAGATCCAGGTACGGCATGGCCGGCTTGACCATCAGCATGTCCGCGCCTTCTTCGAGATCGAGCTGCATTTCGTGCATGGCCTCGCGTCCGTTGGCCGGATCCATCTGATACGTGCGGCGGTCGCCGAATGCGGGCGTGGATTCGGCGGCTTCGCGAAAGGGACCATAGAAGCCGGAAGCGAACTTGGCCGCATAGGCCACGATGGCGACTTTCTGGAAGCCATGCTGGTCGAGTTTCTGGCGGATGGCGCCCACGCGGCCGTCCATCATATCGGAAGGCGCCACGATATCGGCTCCCGCGCGAGCGTGGGTGAGCGCGGCTGCGGCCAGCCATTCGAGCGTCGAATCGTTGTCCACGTCTCCGTCGATGATTTTGCCGCAATGCCCGTGGCTGGTGTATTCGCAGTTGCACACGTCGGTCATGACGAGAAGCCCGGGGAGCGACTGTTTCACGGCGCGCACGGCTCTCTGCACGATCCCGTTTTCGTCGTAGTTTTCCGACGCGGATTCGTCTTTCTTGTCGGGAATCCCGAACAGGATCACGCCGCCGATGCCCAGTGCGTGTGCGCCTTCACATTCCTTGACCAGTTCGTCCACCGAAAGCTGGAAGTTGCCGGGCATGGAGGTGATCGGCTTGCGGATGCCCTGGCCGGGGCAGACGAATAAGGGGAGGACGAAGTCGGCCGGCTCCAGCTGCGTTTCGCGCACCAGCCGCCGCATGGATTCCGAGACGCGCAGCCGGCGCTTGCGATGGGTGGGAAACGGCATTCGCTCTCGATTGTAGCGAAGTTTACGGAACCGCCAAGAACGCAGCGACAAAACGAACCCAGGAAGGTATTGAAACCAAAGAGAGCGAGCATTTGTGGCAAATTTCTCCTTCCAAAGCTCCGTTTCCGTGAGGTCGGGGAGCGGGCTCCAGTCCCATGCTTAGGTCTGGAGCGGTGGAAGCGGGCCGATCAAAGGCGTAAGTGGCTAAACGAATTCGGGAATCGAATCTATCCTCGGAGTGAAAGCTCGAATCGGACGCCCTCAGTCTTTTGCAATGCGCTAAGGATGTTGGCGAGGTTCGCTGCCGACGGGCTGCCTTTCGGGCCGAGCATACGCATCAGGCTTTTCGCTGGAATCTGCGTTCGCCTTTCGAGGTCCTGAAAACCAACCGTTGCATTGACATAGTCGCGAAGAACGGCCTTTCCTGTTTCGAGATCGCCGTTAAGGATGCATTCAACGGCTTCGAGCAGGAGAGCTTTGCGGAAAGCCGGGGAGCGCTGCGCCCGCGCGCGGATGGTTTCCTTGAAGTCGTGAGTGAGGGGCATTATTGTGTCTCCTGTTTCTTTCGTCTTTTGTAATCCGCCCAGCACATGTGAGCCGCCACGATGTCCTTCTGCTGCCGTTTCTTCGTGCCTCCGCCCAGCAAGATCACGAGCTTATCTCCGTCTCTGCCGAAATAAATCCGGTAGCCGGGGCCGAAATCGATTTTGTATTCATATACACCCGCGCCAACGCCCTTGGTTTTCGCGAAATTTCCCTGCTCCATCCGCGTCAGGGCGATGGTCACTTTGGCGGCAGCCGCGTGATCGAGCGCTTCGAACCAGCTAGCAAAGCGTCTACCTCCGTGCTCAGTCGATGTAGGCTCGCAGGTCGATCACTCGGGATGATGGTAACACAAACGTTACCACGCTATAGTTTTTCTCTCGGGCCGCTGGGATCTGGCGGGCCTATGAGCGGCTTCCTGAGCCTGGCTAGCGCAGGCTGACTTTGTGGGGGTCCCGTTCAACCGCCGGGCAAGTGGTCCAGTCAAGCATAGATCGCTCTCGGCCCATTATCACTGAGTTGGAGACGGAAACCGCCGCTATCCCCGCGGTGAGACGAAATCCAGTAAATCCTACCGCGTCGCCGACGCTTTATTAACGTGCTCTCTTAGCTTGACGAATCGCGGTTGCGGGTGGCCGTCACACCGGTGACGATCCCCAGTCCCACCAGAATCACGACACCGACTCCAATCCAGCGTGGGGGCATATGCAACATGTGGGCTCCAATCGCCAGTCCCACAATGAAAATAATGTATCCGATGAGGTAGATTCCGAACGACATGTTGGTGCTCCTCGCATAACAGCGAAGCAATCGCATCGCCAAAGAGGATCGAGC
>DATIRX010000487.1:0-11995 GCA_035469225.1 Bryobacteraceae bacterium | reverse complement strand
CATTCACCGGCGACATCAATCCCGGACGGATGAGGCCGATCGCATCTGCTTCCTCCACGAACAGCAATTGGTCGATACCCAGGTCCCATCCGAAGAGGTATTCCATGAAGCTCGCCACGCCTATGGCGGCGACCACGCCCGCCAACAGCTGGGCCACAAGAATCCGTCCGCGAGTTTGCTGTGTTTCGGCCTTCCGGAGCCACAGCGAGACGCCCAGCAGGATCAGGCAAATGGAGGTATTGGCTTTGATCGGGACCAGTCCGGGCCAGCCGCTTTTCAGGATGGAAATATCGAATACCCGGCCAGCCAGACATACCAGGCCCACACCCGCCGATAGCGCCGCGCCGAAGGAGACGAAGGAACTCCATTGGCTCACCGACGGAGCCGGCGGAGCCGCGGGCGGCGCGGCGACAGCTTCGGCTCTCGGTGCCGACACGATTCCCATCGAAACGTTGTTCAGGCAAGTAGGTGTCCATGATGGAAGCATTCAGAATCAGACCAGTTAGCGCGCGCGCCGCGAGAACTGTACACCAGCGCGAACCCTCTGTAGACAGGCAGTAACATCGCCGGCGTCCATCGGATGCGTTCCCAACGGGTTCCACGAAAGGCCACCGACCTGCTTCTGAAACAGCAGAGGAGAAACATGTGACCCGCATTCCAGTGGAGAAGGCTGACGGAGCGGAAGCCGCCTCCGCCGGCGCCGGGGAGCTGACGGAGCAGATCCGCCAGCTCGCCTTTTACCTTTACGAAAGCCGGGGAGGCGGCCATGGCCATGACCTCGATGACTGGCTGGAAGCCGAGCGGATGCTGATCCTGGCGCCCGGGTCGGAAGTCGTCCAGCGGGACGGCAAGTTCGAGATCCGCATGCCCGCCGAAGGTTACGAACCCAAAGAGATTCACGTGACAGCCTTGCCCGCCGCCTTGGTTGTGAAAGCTGCCTCGGAACGCAACACCGGGCAGAAGATTCTCCTCCGGACCATCGATTTGCCTCAGCCAATCGACGTGGATCGGACCACGGCCAAGCTGGACAACGGGATCCTGTACGTCACCGCGGTCCGGCAGGGGCCGGAACGCCAGCTGGCCGCCGTCTAGCCCGTCCCTGTGACCAGCGCTCACGATACCGAATCGAATATGAACAATGGCGGGCTCCCGGTCTACTCCAGTTGGACCAGAAATAGTCCTCTCAGTGTGATCTGATCGGGCGGGCGAATTCCCAGGTGTCACACTGAGACCACTCTGTAAATGAGACCGACGAATCACGCCCTCTCCGGGTGCTCCGCCGGGGATATCGACGGAGGGATGTCGTGAAGAACGGTGGGAACCTAAAAGTCGCCGCGCCGGCGTCGCCCGGTGCAGGGGGAACAGGCCTGGCCAAATGCCCGACCGGCATTCGCGGCTTGGATGACATCACCGAGGGTGGGCTGCCGCGAGGCCGTCCCACGCTGGTGTGCGGCGGAGCCGGATGCGGCAAAACCCTGCTGGGCATCGAATTCCTGGTGCACGGCGCCACCGATTACAACGAGCCGGGCGTCTTCATGGCTTTCGAGGAATCGGAAAGCGAACTCGGCGCCAACGTCTCCTCGCTGGGCATGCACCTCCAGCGTCTGGTACGCGAAGACAAGTTGCGCATCGACTCGGTGCGGATCGACCGAAGCGAGATTCAGGAAACCGGCGAGTATGACCTGGGCGGCCTGTTCGTCCGGCTGGGAGCCGCCATTGACGCGATCGGCGCCAAGCGTGTGGTGCTCGACACGGTCGAAGTATTGTTCTCCGGCCTCTCCAACCATGCCATCGTGCGCTCCGAACTGCGGCGTCTGTTTGGCTGGATGAAGGAAAAAGGCGTCACCGCGATCGTCACCGGGGAGCGCGGCGAGGGCAGCATGACCCGCTACGGCCTGGAAGAGTATGTGGCGGATTGCGTCATCATGCTCGATCACCGGACGGACCATCAACTCTGCACCCGCCGCCTCCGCGTGGTGAAGTACCGTGGCTCGGCTCACGGAACCAACGAATATCCCTTCCTGGTGGGAAAGACCGGAATCAGCGTTCTGCCCATCACTTCGATCGGACTCGACTACCAGGTGTCCGCCAAACGGGTATCGACCGGCGTACCGCGGCTGGACAGCATGCTCGACGGTCATGGGTACTACCTGGGAAGCAGCGTATTGATTTCGGGCGCGGCAGGCTCGGGGAAGACCAGTCTGGCGGCGGCCTTCGCGCAAGCCACTTGCCAGCGCGGCGAGCGCTGCCTCTATCTGGCCTTCGAGGAGTCGCCCAGCCAGATCCTGCGCAACATGCGGTCCATCGGCTTCGATCTGGAGCCGTTCGTGAAACAGGGTCTCCTCCAATACCAGGCGACCCGGCCGACGAATGAAGGACTGGAATCGCACCTGGCGCGGATCGAAGAATTAGTGCACACCTTCCAGCCGGCGGCGGTGGTGGTGGATCCGGTCACCAGCCTGCTGGCCGTAGGCGATAGCGGGGAAGTGAAATCGGCGCTGGCGCGGCTGGCCGATTTGGCAAAGGCCCGCGGCGTCACCACGCTCTACACCAGCCTTACGGTCGGCGGGGATGCTCTGGAACAGTCCGAAGTAGGTATCTCCTCGTTGATGGATACCTGGCTTCTGGTTCGCAGCCTCGAAAGCGAAGGCGAGCGTAACCGCGGCTTGTACATTCTCAAATCGCGCGGGATGGGCCACTCGAACCAGGTGCGGGAGTTCGTGCTCTCGGACCAGGGCATCCAGCTTCTGGACGTGTACACCGGCGCGGGAAAGGTGCTGACAGGCGCAGCGCGGCTGGCCCAGGAAGAGCGCGAGCGGGCCGAAGAGGAGTTGCATCAGCAAGAAATGGCAGCCAGGCGCGCGGAGATCGAGCGCAGACGGGCCGAAACCGCCGCCCAGATCGAGTCGCTGCGGGCTGCGCTGGCATCGGAAGACCGCGAGTTGACGCAGCTCACTGCCGCTGCGGCGTCGCGCCAAAAGGGGATCACCCGCGGACGGGCCGATCTCTCCCGCAACAGGATGGCGGATCGCGACAGCGCGACCGTTCGAGGAGGGACCGATGGCCGATAGCCCCAAGGGCGCATATCCCGCTCCGGAGACGGCGAATCCCGACTTCTGGGATCTGCGCCTGTGTGTGGCTGGCGAGACGACCAACTGCCTGGTCGCCTTCGAAAATCTCAAGCACATCTGCGAGAAGCACCTGGAAGGGAAGTACCGCATCCAGGTGATCGATCTCCTGAAGAACCCGCAATTGTCCAGCGGCGACCAGATCCTGGCCATTCCCACGCTGGTGAGGAAGCTGCCCGAGCCGGTGAGGAGGATCATCGGCGACCTTTCCAATACCGAGCGGGTGCTGGTGGGCCTGGACCTGCGTCCGAGGAGCGTCTGATGGCACAGAAGGTCCCCGGGGATGTGACAGAGCGCTACCAACAGGCTTCGCAGAACCCGGAACGCCCCAGATTTGTATTGCGCCTGTATGTGACGGGAGCCACGCCTGCCTCGACGCGCGCCATCGCCAGGTTGAGAAAACTGTGCGAAGAAAATCTCAAAGAGAAGATTGAGCTCGAGGTAATCGACATTTTCCAGCAGCCCGGACTGGCACAGGGGGACCAGATTGTTGCGACGCCCACGCTGGTCAAGTTGCTGCCTCCACCCTTGCAGCGCTTCGTCGGCGACCTGGAGGGCCTGGACAACAAGCTGTTCGGTTTCGAAGTACGAGCGGAGGCACCAAAGGGGTAGTGGCACCCGCCAATCAGACGCCCGCAGCCGACATCCCGCCCGAAGTTCAGGAACTGCGCCGGCGCCTGGAAGAGGCCGAACAAACCCTGCGCGCGATTCGCGCCGGCGAAGTGGATGCCGTGGTGGTTTCCGGGCCCCGCGGGGAGCAGGTCTTCGCGCTCAAAGGCGCGGAGCAGCCCTACCGGATTTTCGTCCAGGCCATGAGTGAAGGCGCAGCCACTCTGCTCCCCGGCGGCGTCATCGCCTACTGCAACAGCCGGCTGGCGGAGATGGTCCACAGGCCTTTGAAGCAGGTGATCGGAACGGGTCTCGATCAGTTCGTTGCGCCGGATCACCGTGGCCGCCTGAGACTGCTGCTTTCGCGGGCGCTGAACGCCAGCTGCGGGGAGGAGTTCCCGCTGGTTCCGGCCGGCGGAAACCCGCTGTGGGCCCGGCTGTCGTTAAGCCCGGTCGCACTCGATACCGGCAAGGGGGTGTGCCTGGTCGCCCTGGACATCACCGAGCGCAAACGCGCCGAAGCAGAAATTCGACGCCTCAACGAAGAGCTGGAGGAACGCGTCCGTCTTCGCACCGCGGAACTGGAAGCCGCCAACCGCGATCTGGATGCTTTTTCCTACAGTATTTCGCACGACCTGCGCGCGCCGCTGCGCGCCATCAGCGGCTTCTCGGCGATCTTGCTGGAGGAGTATGCCCCGCACTTTCCCGCCGAGGCCCAGCACCTGTTCGACCGGATCCGCGAGAACGCCGCGCGAATGGACCGATTGATCCAGGCTTTGCTGGCCTTTTCCCGCCTCGGCCGCCAGCAGTTGAGCAAGCGATCCGTGGAGCCAGGGGAACTCGTCCAACGGGCGCTCGCCACGCTGGCTTCCCAA
Source organism: Bryobacteraceae bacterium (assembly GCA_035469225.1). Taxonomy (GTDB): domain Bacteria; phylum Acidobacteriota; class Terriglobia; order Bryobacterales; family Bryobacteraceae; genus Palsa-187. The sequence goes on along the minus strand of DATIRX010000487.1, from coordinate 7,383 downwards.
CGCGAAGGCCGGCATGTCGAGATTACCGTCGGAGAACTTCCGACATGCCAGGGCGATGCGACGCTGCTGGAGCAGGTGTTTGTCAACCTGCTGTCGAACGCCTTGAAGTATTCCCGCAAGCGGGAAGTCGCCCGCATTGAGGTGGGCGCGGCCAAGCTCGCCGACCTGCCCAAGGACGCCCGGGGCGAAGGCGCCGAGCCCGGCCAGATCGTCTACTTCGTACGCGACAACGGAGTCGGCTTCGACATGGAGTACGCCGACAGACTGTTTGGCGTCTTCCAGCGTCTTCACCCGGCCGAGGAATATGAGGGGACGGGCGTCGGCTTGGCCATCGTGAAACGCATTGTCCAACGGCACGGCGGTCAAGTGTGGGCCACCGCCGCCGTGGACCAGGGCGCAACCTTCTATTTCACGTTGGGCGTCCAGGCGAAGCCCGCGCCCGCGCTCCTGGCCGCGGGAGAGACCCAGTCATGACCAGGCACATCATCGAAATCCTGCTGGTTGAGGACGATCCCAGCGATAGCGAGTTGGCCCTTCACCCGCTCAAAAACACAATCTAACCCTTGGGACTGGTCAGCTGAGGTAAGTCCTAGTTCAGACATGTTCGGTTTTCACCGAGAATTGCATTGAGGGTTGAGAGTTGGACGCCAAGTGCATCAACGTTCTATTAATTGAAGACAGTCCAGACTATGCGGAACTGGTACAACAGTGGCTTGCCAGCGCCGAAGGAGAGGTTTCGTTTGTTCTGAATTGGACTGATTCTTTGGCAGCAGGCTTGAGTCGCTTGCATCAAGGTTCAGTGGACGCTGTGCTCCTCGACCTGGGTTTGCCGGACAGCGCCGGATTGGAAACATTCCTTCAGACGCGTCGGCACGCCCCCGGCCTGCCCATCGTAATTCTGACCGCGGCCGACAGTGAATCCCTGGCTCTTCGGGTGATCCAGGAGGGGGCCGAGGACTATCTGGTCAAGAGCAAGTGCAATGGGGAACTGCTGGTAAAGACGCTGCACCATGCCGTCCTTCGTCACAAACAGCTGCTTAAGACCCCTTCTGCGCCTGTGGAACAGGCCAAGCTCATAGGAGTTGCCGGGGTCAAGGGCGGCGTGGGGACGACTACGGTTGCTTGCACGCTGGCAGCCGCCCTGTGCAATGAAACCGGACAAAAAGTGCTGTTGGCCGACCTGGATCTTAGTTCAGGCTCAGCAGCATTCCTGATGGGTCTCGATCCTAAATACTCGATTGCCGACGCAATCACCGATGTGGATCGTCTGGACCGCAACTATTGGGACGGGCTCGTTGCGCACGCATCAACGGATCTGACGATGATCGCGTCTCCCGGGATACTGGGCGCCGATGCGCTGACCACCCAGGGCTTCAGAAAACTATTCACCTTGATACGCCCGTTCTATCAGTGGATCGTGATAGATTTCGGACGCCTCGGTCGCTCCTGGCAGAGTCTGGCAGATGAGGTCGACCAGTTGTTCCTGGTCACGACCAGTTCGATTGCCGCGCTGTATGATTCCAAACGAGTCACGGAGGCAGTACTGAAGGGCGGTTTGGACCGGGGCCGACTGCACTTCATCGTCAATCAGACCGAAGATGTCCAGGCCCTGTCGGGAGGTGAATTGCAGCACTTCTTTGGCGTTCCTGTTTCTGCAAGTCTTCCGAAAGTCAGCCAGGAGGTGCACGAAGCCTGTTGCCAAGGGAAATTGCCGGCGAAAACCGGAGCGATCGGCCGAAAAATGGCGCAACTCGCCAGGAATATAGCTGGCCTTAAGGAAAAGAGAGCTAAGGGCAGCTTTCTGGAGCTTTTACCGTTTATCGAGCGGTTTCGCGAAAGCGACGACGACGTGGCCAAAGCGAGTAAAGGATGACTTGAGGTGCCGGCTTCCACAGACACGTCCGCCTTGATTCTTCTGCTCCAGGAAAACTCGGCAGACGGCGAGTACATTCGGGAGGCCCTTGCGGATTCAGGCGGCGGGTTCCGGGTGCAATCGCTGGAGCGCGTTGGAACCGCGCTGGCCCGGATTGCCGGTGGAGGCGTAGACCTGGTGATCCTGGATCTCTCGCGTTCCAAAAAGCCGGAGACGGAGGCATGCGAGGACTTTCTCAAGCTGCGCACGAATGCGCCCCAGATGCCCATCGTGGTGGTTGTCGAGTCAGACGCCGATAGCTTGATCGTGCGGACCGTAAAATCCGGGGCCGCTCTATGCTTGACTCGAGCGCGATGTAAAACCGACCTGAACTCCATGGTTCGCAACGTCATCGACAGACGCGTCGCGCCACCGGTGGCGATCCCGGAACTCCACAAGGGAGGGATCGTGATCACGGTTCTTGGAGCGAAGGGCGGAGTCGGTACCACCACGGTGGCCCTGAACGTGGCTTCCGGCTTAACTGAATCGCGCCGGGTCATTCTCGCCGAGTTGCGGCCGACGTACGGCACGCTCACGCCCTACTTTCGCCCCCCGCGCTTGGCGGGCAACCTGGCATACCTGTTGCGGCCAGACGCGGCCACCATCAGCGTCGCCGAAGTCGAGGCCCGTGTGTGGCCCTCAAAGGATGTGCCCGGGCTGAACATCCTGTTTGGCCCTCAAATCCTTGAGGAATGTAGGGAAGCACCGGCGCATTCGGTCAAAACGGTTCTGAAGGCTCTATCGGCTGCCGCTGACTATGTGGTGGTGGATCTCCCCAGCGGATTATCGGAAGCCAATCGCGCAGCCATTCAGGAGTCTGACTGCCTGCTGCTGGTTGTGGAGCCGGATCCGTTGTGTGTTGAAACCGGCGCCCAGATTCTAAAAACCATCCGCATCTGGAACGATCTGCCTAAGTTGACCCGCTCGGTGATCGTAAACCGCGCTCCTCGTGCCTTCTCCATGAACGAATCGGACATCGGGAAAAAACTTGCCATTCCGACTTTGGGGGTGATCCCGCTCGCAACAGACTTGTGCATCGCCGCCGAGGAAGCCGGTATGCCGTTAGCTTTGGTTGCCCCCGGCAGCGGGGCAGCAAAAAGCCTGGCTAGTTTGGCCCTGACCGTTGCGCAGGAGAGCCGTATGTCGGTTGCACCCCTGCCGGCGATACAGCCAGAGAGCCAGCCCGCCTGATGGGCGAACATGATCCGGCCGAGGCGGCAAGAATCTCGGTCCATGCCCCCAAAGGCTTGCCTCCGGCGATGGTGACGGCTTATGTCAGTCGCTGCCTCGCTTCCCTCCCGGCTGCTAAGGCGGCGCTAGAGCGATTGGACTATGACCATGTGCGCGTCTTCGGTCATCACTTAAAGGGTACTGGAGGAGCCTATGGAATACCGGCGCTGACAGAAATGGGTTTGCTCATTGAAGGGGCGGCCCAGCGGGGCGAGACGGCCAAGCTCCGCTGTGATCTTAGCGCGCTGGAAGCATACCTCGGCCGGCTGGACATCTTTTCCGGCTAATCACCATCTCAAACGGATGGCGTTGAATGCGAAACGTCTAGGCAGTCACGCAATACATCGACAAACGTACGCGTGTCGATTGGCTTGGTGATATACGCGTTGCATCCGGCGGCTCGGGCGTTATCTTTATCGCTCTTCATCGCATAGGCCGAAAGCGCGACGATGATCACGTCTTGCAACGCTGGCTGCTGGCGCAGACGGCGCGTCAACTCCAGCCCATCCATCCCTGGAAGCTGGATGTCCATCAGAATCAGCTTAGGGCGAAAGGTCTCCAGAATCGTCAGGGCCGCCTCCGCATCCTCGGCCAGGCGCACCTCGAATCCCGCACCCTCCAGCAGGAACCGAGTTAATTCCTGATTGTCGACGTTATCGTCCACGATAAGGACTGGTTCATGCATGTGGCACCGGTTTGCTCTCCTTGGCGCTCCGGCTGGCCTTCGGATCCGGAACCGGGGAAGGAAGGCCGGTGTGGATCGGAATAGGGGCGCAAGGCAGTACGGCGAAGAAAGTGCTCCCCTGCCCCACCTTGCTCTCGACACCCACCCGGCCACCCTGGGCTTCGACGAGACGCTTGGTGAGCGCCAAGCCCAATCCTGTTCCCTGATAACACTTGCGCTGGGTCGCATCCAGCTGCTGGAATTCGACGAACAGGCGGGGAAGATCTTTTTCGGCGATTCCAACACCGGTGTCGGAGACCTCCAACCGGAATTCGGAAGCCCCTTCGCTTTTCAATCGGACCGTCACGCTTCCCCCGAAGCCGGTGAATTTGATGGCGTTCGACAAATAGTTGTACAGGACCTGTTTCAGTCTTCCCGGATCGGTGATTACCGAGTCCACTCTTTCGTCGATCTCGGTTTTCATGGTGATCTGTTTTTCGGCTGCCAGCAGCCCCGGGGTTCCCATCACTTCCTGGATGATGCCGGAGACCGATACGCGTTCCGGGTAAAACTCCAGGCGTCCAGCCTCTACCTTGCTGAGATCCAGCACGCCGTTGATCAACTGAAGCAAGTGTCTGGCGTTGCTGTGGATTCGATTCAGGAACTCTCGTTGAGGGTCTTGAAGCGGTCCTACCTTTCCGTCGTAGAGCAACTCGGTGAAGCCGATGATTCCGTTCAGCGGCGACCGCAGTTCGTGCGACATATTGGCCAGAAATTCGCTCTTCAGGCGGCTGGCTGCTTCCAAACGCCGGTTCTGCTGCTCCAGTTCGGCATTGAGTGTGAGGATTTCCGCTTCCGCCCGCTTGCGGGCCCTGGACTGCTCGCCTTCGAGCACGGCGCGCTCGACGGCGGGCCCCAAACGCGCCAAACGGTCTTTGAGCACGTAGTCGTTGGCGCCGGCCTTGATAAGGTCGACCGCCGCCTCGTCCCCCAGCATTCCGGTCACCACGATGATCGGTAAATCGGGATCCAATTGCCGGGCCATCTGAACTGCTGCAAGACCGTCGAAGTGGGGAAGCGAATAGTCGGCCAGTACGACGTCGGGATGGAACTCGTCGAGCGCCCGGACGAACTCTTCGCGGCTCGCTGCGTGTCGTAAGACGAACGGTTGTCCGCTATGGCGCAATTGCCGCTCCACAAGTTCCATGTCCGCGGGTACGTCTTCCAGGTGCAGAATTCGAAGATCAGTTTGTGTTTTCACAAGCTCACTCCGACACTCGATTCACCGACTGACCGAAGAGGTATCCCCCGAAAATAGCCAGGCCAATGGCCGCGACCAAGCCCGCAGGTAACTGAGCAGTGAGAATCCGCCTCGCTCGCGGGAAGGTTCTACGGGCATACCTCAGGCACGTGGGTGCCCACAATGGAAGGCCATGGCTCAGGTACTTAGCGTCCGCGTCACCCAAACTGTACACTCGCGCGGACCCAATGTAGACAGGCAACGACGTCTTTGCGTGTGGGGCACGCTCTGCAACCTGAAAACAGGGACAGATGCTCTGCCGAAGGGTCTATCCGCGAAACATCGAGCGGAGTGCCGGGGCCGGGTGGCTAATGATGAGGCTGTCGCATCTGGGCAATGATCGTTTCGACGGCTTGGCCTAGGCCGGCTTTTACGAGCATCCGGCAAAACGCAATCGTGTGCTGGGCTGCGCCTTCCAGCTTGAAATGGCAGTGTTCCAAGTCGTTCCCGGCAAGCTCTGGGACTGCCCCACCGGTGTATACCAGCTTGCAATTCCTGAAGACGCATCCTTCAAAACGATTGCCGTCGAGTTCCATCTCTTCTCCTTCAAAATGCCTGCCCGTATAATGCATCTGGATTCACCCCGCCTAACGATACCAAGACAAACTCCGTATTGCTGATGCCCCTACTGTGTAAAGCCAAGCGCCGGTTTTAAGTCTGCACGTTCCGTCATGGGAGTCATTTACTCGGCTGTAGCTTCCACTCTTTGCGGTTGATGAATTCATACAGGAGCCAGCCGGAGGCGTCGGGAGAGACGTCTGGCATTTCATCTTTGAGGACAGCCCCAAACGTTTGCTCCAGCTTGGCGCTGAGCTCTTTGCGCTGTTCCAGTGTGATGTTGAGTTGGGATTTCTTGTGTTGCTTCGTGTGCGGAACTGCGACTAACGCGAAGGTCGCGGCGGTTGTGCCATTGAGTAGCATCTGCCAGGCTTTATCTCTTTGAACCAGGTTGTCGCTAATTTTGTCCGAGAGTGAGCCTTGAGCGGTCGGATTCTCATGCAAGAGGTCTTGAAGCATGGCTTGAAACTCAGTGTTGAGAGTAACCAGGCGTCTATAGGCGAAGGCGCTTGACTGCACGCTGATGGTAATCGCCCGATTCTTGCTGGTTGAGAACGATTCAGCCAACGTGGCGGCACATTCGTAATCTTCCGAGGCCCGCTTCAGGCTCAGCATTAGACCGGTGGCATAGCGGATAATTTCCGTTTTGTCCGCTTTCGCGGTCAGCTCGGAATCGGCCTGAACACCGCTGTAGCCAGACTTCGCAAACCCAAAGCCGTCAATCAGGTTCGTTATGTAGCGCAAGGATTCTGGCTGGTCCGTCTGAAGCGGCCTGCATAGGGGCTCTGCCTTCGTTCCCAAAAGGGATGCCGTTAATTCCTCTCCGGTCATGCCCCAAGTACTTTTGCGGATGTCTTGCGCCTGAATGATCAGGGACATTGGAGCAAACATCACCAACATCACGCTCCGCATGGTCCGTTGGTTCATCTGGCCCCTCCTTTCCCTTACGCGTGCCCTCAGTCGAACCAAGTGCACTTGTGGCTCCAATGATGGTAGTCAGGGCAACGCTATATTTCTGAAGGAGTTGCGAGCCTAACAAAGCTCAGGCGGGGTTCCTGCTGCGCAAAAGTCCTCAACACATTGCGCCGGTACGCACGCTGTGGACGCGGATTCGCTACCGTGAATCCCGCGTTGTGAAGCGCGCGAGACCTGGATTCTGAACGATCTTTATGGGTGTAGTAATGGAGTTCAGGAGTGGCCCCCCGACCGGCTTGCAGGCCGTGAGCGGATCTTCCGACTGGAAGTTACGGGAACGCGCGGTCATCAGCGCCTGCGCCCAAGGTTGCATCGACAATTCCCCTGGGTTCGTACCACGGCCGACATCGATGAATAGCTTGGGAAGCGATTCTCCGTTCGTTCCTTTGGTAGCCGGGTCATTTTCCGGCAGCCACAGTCCGGAAAGGTCTGGCTGATGATCGCGAGTCTTCGGCGCAGGCGCAGTCAGATTCGGCTTTCCGTCCCGCGTACGCGGAATCCCAGCCGTCGGGTAGTGCAGCCATTGCGCGGAAGCGGTGGTCGCGGCAAGAACCAAAACTACAAGTATTCCAAATTGCATGTCTTCTATCATGACGCCAGCGAGAACACGAAGAGGAATCATCAGAGGACTCTACTCTGACGCCTGTTGTTTCACGAAGGGATGGAATCCGTAACCCTCGAAGCGCATGACCGATGCGTTAGAGCCACGTCAGCGGGAGTTGTCTTGCCTCACCCAAGTACTTC
>DATIRX010000486.1:0-5882 GCA_035469225.1 Bryobacteraceae bacterium | reverse complement strand
GCCGGAAAGAATTGACCGGGGAATCATGTCTTACAAACCCACTCACACGCGAAGAATCATCCTACTGGGCGCCGTGGCGGCACTTGCAAGCATCAGTGCTCTCGCGCAGGCTCCGCCGGCGGGCGCACCTCCTCCCGGAGGACCAGCTGGGGGCGGCCGAGGCGGCCGTGGTCCCCAGGCGCCGCGGACCGCAAAAGCCGCCGCTTTGTTCGATCTCACGGGCTACTGGAATGCCGTCGTGACCGAGGACTGGCGCTACCGCATGGTCCTTCCGATGAAGGGCGACTTTGGTGGGATTCAGCTCAATCCCGAAGGTCTCAAAATTGCCAATGCCTGGGATCCCGCCAAGGACGAAGCGGCGGGAGAACAGTGCAAGACTTATGGCGCCGCCAACATTATGCGCATGCCGGGACGCATTCACATCACCTGGCAGGACGATCAGATATTGAAGCTCGAGACGGATGCTGGAACCCAGACGCGCATCCTGAATTTCGAAGCTTCTCAAGCTCCCGGAGGAGACTGGCAGGGGGTTTCGCACGCCATCTGGGAACTGGTGCCCGCGGGGCGCGGTGTTGCTCCGGTCGGTTCGCTGAAGATTGTGACGACGAAGATGAGACCCGGGTACCTGCGCAGAAACGGCGTGCCTTACAGCGCCAACGCGACGCTCACGGAGTATTTCGACCGGATCGACGAGCCCAATGGCGACTCTTATCTTTTAGTCACCACCACGGTCGAAGACCCGACCTATCTCGGCCAGCCCTATCTCACCGCTTCCCACTTCAAGAAACAGGCCAATGCTGCCGGTTGGAACCCGTCGGCGTGCACGGCTAAGTAGCGCTCGAATGACGATTCACAGGAGCCTGAAAATGAAACGTGTAGCGAAGTTACTTGTGCCCGTACTGGTGAGCGCCGCGGCCTTCGGGCAAGGACTCGATTTTTCCGGACGGTCCGGATTGCCGGCGGGTATCGACATCTCCGGTGCGTATTATCCGCTGCCTGGTCAGGACTCCGGCTTGATCACGGCCTCGGGCTCGTTGGTGGAATACGGGGGAATCCCGGTGAATGAGGCCGGCCGCCTCTATGCGCTCGCCTGGAGCGCCGCCCGCATCCAGGGACGGCAGCACCAGTGCATGGGCTACGTGGTGCCCTACACCTACAACGCTCCGGGCAATTTCCGATTCTGGGAAGAGCGCGACCCGTATACCCAGCGGTTGCTCGCCATCAAATCGTACTGGCAGATTAGCGAAGGCGTGCGCACCATTTGGATGGACGACCGTCCCCACCCGCCGGCCTATGCGCCGCACACTTGGGCGGGATTCTCGACTGGAAAATATGAGGGGAACACGCTCAGCGTGTACACGACGCATATCAAGCGCGGCTGGATCCGGGCGAACGGGATTCCCCAAAGCGACGAGGCTACCGTCTACGACCATTTCATCCGGCACGGCGACCGCATCACCTATTTCGCGGTGGTGAATGATCCGGTGTATCTGGCTGAGCCATTCAGCCGGGCTTATACGATGCTCCGCAATGCGAAGGAGCCGGACGCCTGGCTCTACGCCTGCGATGACGGCGAGCAAATTCTGGGCCGGCCGGAAGATCTGGTAGAGAGCTACGATTGGGGTAAGCATCCTTTCCTGCGCGAATTTGCCGATAAGCACCAGCTCCCGCTGCTGGGCCTGCTGGGCGGGCCGGACACCACGCATCCCGAATTCGTAACAAAGCTCAAGGACCCGGCCGCCATGGAGACCGCCGCCAAGGCGTTGCTGGCGCCCGCGCCCGGAGCGCCGCACGCGAGCCGGGCGGTGGATCCGAATCCTCGCGATGGCGAGATCCATGTGTTGCCGGTTAGAGAAAATGTCTACATGCTGGTGGGCGACGGTGGAAATATCGCCGTGCAGGTGGGCGAACAAGGTACTTTTGTAGTGAATACCGGCGCCGGGCAATTGTCGGATAAAGTGATTGCGGCCATCGGCAAGCTCAGCAAAAATCCCATTCAGTTCATCGCGAACACCAACCCCAGTCCGGAGCTGACGGGCGGCAATGCGAAGCTAAGAGCGGCGGGCATGGACCCCAGCCTGATGGGTTCGTTCTTTTCCGGCCAGTTCGCGGATGCGGGTCGGGGAGCTACCGTCATCTCCCATCTGAACACTCAAACGCATCTGACGGACGCCAAGAGGTTGCCGTCGGACGGAATACCAACCGATACTTTCGTGCGCGACCGCAGACGCAAGTTCCATAACGGGGAAGCCGTCGAGATTCTCTACCAGCCCAACGCGATCACCGACGGCGACAGCATTGTGCATTTCCGCCGTTCCGATGTCCTGGTGGCCGGGGACATCTTTTCGACGACCTCGTACCCGGCAATCGATATCAAGAACGGCGGCAGCATTCAGGGCGAGATCGATGCGCTGAACTACATCCTCAACCGGACGGTCTATGAGCACGACGAAGAAGGCGGCACCCTGATCATTCCGGCACACGGGCGTTTGTGCGACGAGTGGGAGGTCGCCGAATACCGCGACATGCTAGTCATCATTCGCGATCGCGTTCAGAAGTTGATCAAGAGCGGCGCCACCGAGCAGCAGGTCAGGACCGCGCGCGTCACGGCGGACTACGACGAACGCTTCGGATCGAATTCCGGCGCATGGACCACGGACATGTTCGTGGCCGCCGTCTATACCAGTTTGAAGAACCCGCCGAAACCGGCGCAGTAAATTAAGGAACTTAAGGAATCAGAAAATGGCACGAACGGAGAAGGGTAAGAGAGCGATCAATGTCGGAATCATCGGGACAGGCTGGTGCGGCGGAATCCGCGCCGAGGCTTGTGCCAGGAGTCCCTTCGTCAAGGATCTTCACATAGCCGAAATTAAAGAAGCACGGCTCAAGGAGGTCGCGGATCTGACGAATCCGGTAACCGCCACCACGGATTACCGGGTCTTGCTCCAGGACAAGTCGATCGAGGCCGTCATGATTTCGACGACGCCCGAACCCACGCATTACCCCATCACAAAAGAAAGCCTGAACGCCGGGAAACACGTTTTCCTCGAAAAACCGATCTCGCTGGAGCTGGCCGAGGCCGACGAACTGATCGCGCTGGCGCGCTCGAAGAACCTGTTGTTCACGATCGGGTATTCGCAGCGCTTTAATCCGAAGTTCGCCTATGTCAAACGATCGATCGAGGAGGGCCGTATCGGCGAGCCCATCAGCGCGCTGGTGAGCCGTCACATCACGCGCAACCTGGGGAAAAAGATCGGAGGCCGCGTCAAACTCTCACCCGCCGCGATGGAGGCTACCCACGATATCGACTTTGTGTTGTGGTGCCTGGAGCCGCGCAAGCCGGTCCGCGTGTATGCCCAGGAAGTGCGCAAGATTATGGGAGCGCAATACAATGTCCCCGATTGCGTGTGGATCATTGTGACCATGGACGACGGAACCGCATTCACCATCGGCGCCGGGTGGGTGCTTCCGCCGGCATATCCAAACTTCTCGACCAGCTGGATCGAAATGGTCGGCACGGAAGGGGCGATTATGGCGGATGATACGCATCGGGATGTTTACGTCACAACGATGCAAAACGGAATTCAGTTCCCCATTTCCTCCATGCCTGGTGAAAGCCTCGGGTTTGTTTATGCCGGACCGATGGCGGCGGAAACCATTCACTTCCTGGAGTGTGTCGCCCTGGGCCGGCAGCCGCTGGTGACGCCGGAACACGCCCGGATGGTCATGCAGGTGTACCAGGCTGCGGATCTTTCCGCGGAGACAGGCCGCCCGGTGGATATCGTCACCGCAGCGCATCCTGTTGAGGTGCCGTCTCTCGCATAGTTGTATTCGGCTGGTTGTAGCGGTTAGTTGAACAGAGTTCGGTTAGAAGTATTCCAAAGTGTTAGAGACGAATCGCACCGTTGTATCCGAAGCGTCGGCTGTGCCGCACACCGCGGCGCTGAGGCCGACCAAAACCCGATGGCTGATTTTGTTTCTGATCAGCCTGATGTACCTGATCTGTTACATGGATCGCAGCAATATCTCGGTGGCTCAACCGGAGATCGCCAAAGCCTTCGGTCTCAGCAAGAACCAGATGGCGTTGATCCTGAGCGCGTTTACCTGGGCGTACGCGCTGGGCCAGGTTCCGGCGGGCTGGCTAGGGGATCGGTTCGGACCTAAGAAGGTGCTGACGGTCATCATGACCTGGTGGTCGATCGCGGCCATGCTCTCGGGTGCGGCGCTGGGCCTGGGTTCGCTGTTCAGCGCGCGGTTTCTGCTGGGTCTGGGAGAGGCCGGGGCGTTTCCGGTCGCCAGCCGCGGGATGCAGCTTTGGTTCCCCCGGTCCGAGCGCGGACGCATCCAGGGCACCACACATTTTTTCAGCCGGTTTGCTGTGGCGGTGACGCCGTTCATCGCCGGATCGATCATGCTGGCGTTCGGCTGGCGGGCCATTTTCTACATTTTTGGATTGCTCGGCGTGATCTGGTCGATCGGATTCGCGCTGCTCTACCGCAACCGGCCGGAAGAGCACAAGGGCGTCAACCAGGGAGAGCTGGCTCAGATTCGCGGGCTGGAGGCGGATGGCAGCATCCGGCAACTGAGTACCCAGCGGTTGCCCGCACCTTGGAAACACATCTTGCGCTCGCCCAACATGTGGTACATCGCGCTGGGCTACTGCTGCTTCTTCTTCGGAACCAATTTCTACCTGACCTGGTATCCCACTTATCTCCGGGAACATCGCCACATGACGCTGCAGGCGCTGGGCATCCTGGGCTCGATTCCGCTGTTTGCCGGGATGGCCGGAGATCTGGTGGGAGGATCCTTGTCCGACCTCATGTTCAAGAGGACCGGCAAGGCCAGATTCTCGCGCAGTGTCGTGGCGGCGCCGGGTTTTCTGCTGTCCGGAGTCTTCCTTTTACCAGCAGCGATGACCGAGAGCGCCTACACATCCGTCCTGTGCCTGGCCGCATCGTTTTTCTTTCTGGAATTCGTGATCGGACCGGCGTGGGCCGTTCCCATGGATGTGGGCGGTCAATTCAGCGGCACGGTGACGGGAGTCATGAATATGGCGGGGGCGCTGGCAGCTTCGGTGACGCCGCTGGTCTTCGGTTACTACTTCGGCATCGGTTCCTGGGCGGTTCCGTTCTTTATTACCTCCGGTGTCATGGTGCTGGGCGCTTTTATCTGGACGTTCTTGATCAATCCCGAAATCTCCGTCGTGGGAGCACCGGCCAAGTGAGGAGAAACATCATGTGCTTTGCGAAATCGGCTGCAGTTCTCAGTTTGATACTATGGGCGCCCCTGGCCCCTGCGCAGGGAAAATGGACCGATCTGGCACCCTTCCCCGAACCCAAAGAAGAGTTGATGGGGGAAGCGGCCAACGGGAAGATGTACGTCTTTTCCGGACTGATTCCGCTGTGGCACCCCGCCGGCTTGGTCTACGAATATGATCCGGCCAAAAACACGTGGACCAAGAAGAAACCCATGGCGCTGCCATCCCACCATGTCGCGTTTTGCGAGCACGATGGCAAGATTTATGCCTTTGGCGGTTTTGTGTACCCCGATACCGAGCCGGCGGCCTGGGTTCCCATCAATAATACCTGGGAGTACGATCCCGTAAAGGATTCCTGGAAGGCTCTGGCCCCCATGCCGACCAAGCGTGGCGCGGCCGTAGCCGCGGAAGCGAATGGGAAGATCTATATCATCGGCGGCGCCACCACCGCGCCCGGCGCAAAAGAGAACTTCCTCAATTTCACGACGCGCCAGAACGTCCTGGGAACGGTAGAGGAGTACGATCCTAAAACCAACACCTGGCGCCAGCGGGCGACCATGCCGACCCCCCGCAATCACATGGGTGTCGGCACCGTCAACGGGAAGATCTACGTAATCGGCGGGCG
>DATIRX010000485.1:0-2272 GCA_035469225.1 Bryobacteraceae bacterium | reverse complement strand
CGGTGGCATTCGCTCGATTCTCCTCGATCCTGGTTCCGTGGATCTCGGAAAGCAACTACCTGATCCACCCGATTCACATTTCCACCGGCTATGCATTTTCGCTTTCCACCGCGCAACTGGTAGGCGTGTTGGTGATCGCGCTGCTCACGTGGACCAATTCGCGCGGGCTGGAATACGGCAAGATCGTCCAGAATATCTTCACCACTGCCAAGGTCTCGGCGATTGCGGCGCTGATGCTGGCCGGCGTGCTCCTGGGCCGCAGCGCGGAAGCCATCCAGACAAACTTTTCCCATCCCTTTGCGCTGGGCGCGTTCGATCCGTCTTTGGGCGTCGCGGCGGCCAGCGCGTTCGGTCTGATCGTTGCAATCGGCGTCGCGCAATCCGGTTCACTGTTTTCCGCCGACGCCTGGCATGACGTCACCTTCATCGCCGGTGAAGTGCGCGATCCCAAGAGGAATCTGCCCAAGGCGATGGCCATCGGCTGCACCGCCGTGGTTCTGCTGTATGTCCTGGCCAACGTGGTCTACCTGATGGTGCTTCCGCTGCCGGATATCCAGCACGCCGCGTCGGATCGCGTGGCGACCGCCGTGCTCGAACGAATCTTTCCGTCCTATGGCTCCGTGCTGATGGCCATCGCCATCATGATCTCCACTTTCGGCTGCGTCAATAGCCTGGTGCTTTCCGGTGCGCGCGCGTATTACGCCATGGCCCAGGACCGCTTGTTCTTCTCGCAGGCCCGGAGGCTGAACGGCGCCCAGGTGCCGGGGTGGTCGCTGGGCGTGCAAGGGGTTTGGGCAGCGGCTCTGGTGTTGCCGCGCACGTTCAATACCGCCACCGGGCAGTATGGGAACCTGTACGGAAATCTGCTGGACTACGTCATCTCGGCCGCCCTGATTTTCTACATCCTGACCATTGCGGCGGTGTTCCGCCTCCGCCGCAAGATGCCCGGGGCAGAGCGCAGCTATCGCGTGCCCGGCTACCCGGTCACCCCGGCGCTCTATATTGCCGGCGCCGCGGCGGTGCTGGTCATTCTGTTTATATACCGTCCCGCGACGACCTGGCCCGGTCTGGTCATCGTGCTCGCGGGCGCAGTGGTGTACGCATGTCTTCCCCGACGCTAGAAGAACCCGGACTCTTTCAATCCATCAAGAGCGCCGTCCTGGGCGATCGTCATCGCGATTTCACTCAGGGCTCTATTGGACGCGCTATCGCCATGCTGGCCGTGCCCATGGTGCTCGAAATGATGATGGAGTCGCTGTTTGCCGTGGTGGACATGTTCTGGGTAGCCCATCTCGGGGCCAACGCCGTCGCCACCGTCGGCTTTACCGAGTCGCTGCTCGTCCTGTTGTTCGCGGTCGCGCTGGGCCTGAGCATCGCTACAACCGCCACCGTGGCGCGGCGCATCGGGGAAAAGGATCCGAAAGCGGCCGCGGATACCGCGTCGCAAGCCGTCCTGCTGGGCGTGGGGATCGCCGTCGTAACCGGCACCCTGGGATTCATTTTCGCGCGCGATCTGCTCAGAATTATGGGAGCGTCGCCGGAGGTGATCGCAACCGGCAGCGGCTACACGCGTGCCATCTACGGCGGCAGCGGAACCGTCATGCTGCTGTTTCTGATCAACGGCGTATTTCGCGGCGCGGGCGACGCCTCCCTGGCGATGCGCGTGCTGTGGACCGCCAACTGGATCAACATCGTTCTCAATCCCCTCCTCATCTTTGGACTGGGGCCGTTCCCCAAGCTGGGCGTGGTCGGGTCGGGAATCGGGACCACCATCGGACGCGGGTGCGGCGTGCTGTTGCAGCTTTGGTTTCTGAGCAGCGGGAAGAGCCGCGTGGTGGTGCACTGGCATAAGATCCGCCTGATCCCCGCGCTGATGCTGCGACTGGTACGGCTTTCGCTGGGAGGAATGTTCCAGTACCTGGTCGCCATGGCGAGCTGGATCGCCATGGTGCGGATGTGCGCCGTGTTCGGGAGCGTGGCCATCGCGGGATACACTCTGGCGCTCCGCATTATCCTTTTCGCCCTGCTCCCCAGCTGGGGGATGGCCAACGCCGCGGCAACTCTGGTGGGACAAAACCTGGGCGCGCACCAGCCCGACCGCGCCGAGAAATCCGTCTGGCTCGCAGGATTCTACAACATGATTTTTCTCGGACTGGTTGCCGTGGTCTTCATCGGATTCGCCGGGCCGCTGGTCCGCATCTTCACCATTGACCCGGATGTGGGTGCGATGGCCTCCACCACCCTGCGAACCGTCGCCTATGGCTATGTCTTT
>DATIRX010000484.1:0-2969 GCA_035469225.1 Bryobacteraceae bacterium | reverse complement strand
CAGGTCCGCCGCGAACGGCGCCACGTCCCCGCCCCGCATCCGCAAACGATGCTCGGCGTTTGCGCCGGTCAGGGAGAACTGGCTCTCGACGACATACAGACGGCTGATCTTTTCCAGATCTTCTTCGGAATCGACGTGCCGGTTCTTGGAAAACAGCTTGGTCGCCAGAGGCGTCGGAAAATCGGTGCCGAGGAAATCGTAATCCAGGGACAGGATGACTCTGGCCTTGTCGAACTGCGGATGGACCTCCACGGCCTGCCCGAAGGCCAGCATGGCTCCGGCGCGCTCGTTATCGCGCGCGATGGATTCGTATTCCACCCACTTGGCCTTGGGAAATTTCTTGAGCGCATCAGCGCGCTGGCTTTCGAGAGTCGGCGAATTGACCGTTCCGCTCAAAAAGCGCAATCCCGAGCCGTCGCCCAGAGATAAAGTCTTGAGGGCGGCTTCGAACTTTTCCCAAGTCGATTCCTTCCCGCCTTCCATCACCGCTTTCGCCCGATCCGGATCGTACACGCCCAGCACGCTGGCCTGAGCCAGGGCCGTGGCCGCGCCCAGACTGGACGGATGGTCGGGGTTGCCCTCGATCTTGCTGGGACGGCCTTCATACGTCTGGACCACCAGACCTGCCGCGTGACCTCCCAGCGAGAAAGCGCTGGTGTAGTTGTAGGCAGACCCGGGGACGTAATCCTCACGGCCGCGCGCCTGCGGAGCCATGCGCAGCTCCGGACGGCGGCAGGCGGCTAATCCGGCCAATCCGAAGGATGCCGCCATGATCTTCAGCATGCTGCGGCGCGAGTTGCCGTCCAGCACTGCCGCGGCGTCGTCCGGAAACTCGCGGTGCACCCATTGCTGGAATTCCGGAGTATCGGCCAGCTGATCCAGGCTGCGCCAGTATTCCGGCGCGGGCGCCGGATCGGGCGACCCATGCCCCGCCCCTGCGCTCTTAATTTGAACGAGACTCATCGATGGCACCCCGAGCAGTTGGTTGGCGGTTTCAAATGTTTCTGCGCGACAATCTCGCTGCCGATGACGCGCGGATCGCGGTCGGGCACCCAATCGAGCTGCGTTACCAGCTCGGCCGGCCGCACGTTGGGAGCCGGGTCGCGGTGGCACTCCAGGCACATGGCCATGTTGAGGGGCTTTTCCTGACGCACTTCCACCATCTGGTCGATCCGGCCGTGGCAGCTCACGCAGCTTACGCCCGCTGTGACGTGAGCGCGGTGGTTAAAATAGACGTAGTCGGGCAGTACGTGGATTTTCTTCCAAGGAATGGCTTCCCCGGTTTCGTAGGACTGCCGGACCAGCTCGAGACGCGGGCTCTTGTCTCTGACTTTCTGGTGACAGCCCATGCAGATCTCGGTTCCCGGAATGGCGGCGTACGCGCCGCGGTAGACCGTGTAATGACAATAGAAACAGTTCATTCCCAGTTGTCCGGCGTGCAGCTTGTGGCTGTAGGCAACGGGCTGTTCCGGCTGGTACCCTGTGTCGATCACCGTCGGATAGCTGTAATAGG
The DNA here is from genome assembly GCA_035469225.1 of Bryobacteraceae bacterium. Lineage (GTDB taxonomy): Bacteria > Acidobacteriota > Terriglobia > Bryobacterales > Bryobacteraceae > Palsa-187. The sequence continues at coordinate 1,456 of DATIRX010000484.1, read as the reverse complement.
TGTAAGCTCCGATGGTGGCTACCGCGCCCAGACCGATCACGGCGCCTAGCACTTTGAGAATGATGTCAGACGACTTCGGAAAAATAGCGGCCATCTTATGGTTTGGTCCTTGGCGTCGGACGGACGCGTGGTTCCCCGGATTTCCCCATGCTTGGTTGCACTTGGGCTTCTATAGTTTCTACCACGACAGGATAACTTCTGCAACTGGAGCAATCATTCTTGTTTAACAGGACGAGTTACAGTTTAGCAAGAACTTTCGGCAATCTCAAGGTTCGGCCGAAACTGATGGTCCTGCACAATTTATTCTTCCTAGTGCTGGCTTTGGCCGCCTATTTCTCTCTCATTCCGCTGTTCGAAAAACAAGTGGCCGACGCCCGTGAACGGGAAGCAGCCATTTTGGAACAGCTTCCCGGCCGGACCGACGATCCGCAAATGGAGAGCGCCTACCAGGAGGCCATTTCCCGCGCGAAACTCACCCTTTTCCTGGTGCTGGGCAGTATCTATATCGCAGCCGTGGTTCTGCTGGAGTCGGCCATCATGCCTTTGTACGTCTACCGGCCCCTTCAAAGGATGCTCGAAGCCGACACCGCCACCCGGGCCGGCGACCGCAAAAGTGAGTTGATCCCGCCCCCGGAGATCCCGGGAGACGAGATCGGCCAGATCATGCAATCGCGCAACGACACCGTGGCCGAGTTGCGCCGCCAGGAAGATGAACTTGCCACGGCTTTGAAGCGTTTAGAGGAACAAGACCGCCTGGTCAGCCTGGGCCTCCTTTCGGCCAGTGTGGCGCACGAATTGAACACCCCCCTGGCCGTTCTGCACGGCTCCATCGAAAAGCTGATCGAGATCACCAAGGACCCGCACACGCTGGAACGACTCGCGCGGATGCAGCGCGTGACGCAGCGCCTGCGCACCATCAGCGAAAGCCTGGTGGACTTTGCCAAAGTTCGCAAGCAGCACACCGAGCCGGTGGCGGTTCGCAGCCTGATCGACGACGCGTGGGCTTTAGTGGCCATCGACCCGCGGGTTCTGGGACTGGCTTTCACCAACCTGGTTGACCCGGAGGAGCGCGTGGAGGGAAATCCCGACCGTCTGGTGCAGGTGTTCGTAAACGTGCTGCGCAACGCCGTGAATGCGGTGGAGAGTCCCGGCGGGCGCGTGGACGTCCGCGCAAGGCGTGTGAACCGGGCCGGGGAACCGGGTGTCGCGGTAGCGGTGGAAGATAACGGTCCGGGGATTCCGGCCGATGTGCTGCCGGATATTTTCGATGCCTTCGTCACCACGCGCCTGGACGCGCGGGGAACCGGACTCGGCCTGACCGTGGCCGAAGGCATTGTGACCCAGCATGGCGGCGCCATTACCGCCACGAATCGGCGCGACGGCGGAGCGTGCCTGGAAGTGTGGCTCCCCGCGCCACGAGAGAAGTCCTGATCCCCCGCCCTCACGGGCGGGGCTG
>DATIRX010000483.1:0-6551 GCA_035469225.1 Bryobacteraceae bacterium | reverse complement strand
AGAAGACGACGGCCAGGATTTGGGCGAAATCTCCTGGAGCGCCGATGGCCGCTTCCTGGTCTACGCACGCGGCGGCGATCTCGAGACCAACGGCGATATTCCGAATCCCCGGAATTTGCCCGAGACGCCCGAGCAGGCCGTGTACGTAATCCCCTTCGACGGTGGTCCAGCCAAAAAACTCAGTGACGGCCGCGGACCCGCCGTGTCCCGCGACGGCCGCGTAGCGTTTCTCCGAAACGGCCAGATCTGGATGACCACGCTGGACGCCGACAAGACCGGTACCAGGCCTGTCGAAGCCGTCCACTCCAAGGCTGGTTCGTCCAGGCTGCAATGGGCTCCCGACGGATCAGCGCTGGCTTTCGTCAGCTATCGCGTCGATCACGCGTTCATTGGTGTCTACCATGTCGACAACAGGAACGTCACCTACCTGGATCCCAGCGTCGACCGCGACAGCTCACCTGTCTGGAGTCCCGACAGTAAGAATGTCGCGTTCCTCCGCCGTGCGTATTCCTCGGCCATCTCCGTCGGCCCCGCCCGCGAAGCCGCGACCCCTTGGTCGATCCGCGTTGCCGACGCATCCACCGGCTCCGGCCACGAGGCCTGGCATGCCGGCAAAGGTCCCGGCAGCGCCTTTCGCGGCATGGAAGCGGATACGCAAATCCTCTGGGCCGAGGGCAATCGCCTGGTGTTTCCCTGGGAGCAGGACGGCTGGCTCCACCTTTATTCCGTTCCGGCCGGTGGAGGACCCGCCCAGCTCCTTACCCCCGGCGAATTCGAAATCGAGCATGTCTCGCTTTCACGCAACCGCCGCGACGTATTGTATTCCTCCAATCAGGACGACGTCGATCGCCGGCACATCTGGCGCGTCTCCGCGGCCGGAAGCAAACCTGCCGCCCTGCAGCCGGGAGACGGAATTGAGTTTGAACCGGTCGAAGTTGCCGACGGCGCAGTTGCATTTCTTCGGTCCAGCTTTACGGAAACCAGCCGCGCAGCCATCAAGATCGGAAACACGCCCGCGCGCGACCTGGCCCCCGATTCCATTCCTGCCGATGTCGCCAGGGATCTGGTCAAGCCCCAGCAGGTGATTTTCCCTGCATCCGACGGCCTCACCATTCACGGACAGCTTTTTCTCCCGCCTTCAGGCGGCGCCGCCAAACGTGCCGCAGTCATCTTCTTTCACGGCGGCTCGCGCCGGCAGATGCTCCTCGGCTATCACTACATGCGCTACTATTCCCATGCCTATGCGATGAACCAGTATCTGGCCAGCCTCGGATTCATCGTACTGAGCGTGAATTATCGCAGCGGCATCGGCTACGGCCTGAACTTCCGCGAAGCCCTGAATTTCGGCAACTCCGGCGGCAGCGAATATAACGACGTCATGGGAGCCGGCTTATACATGGCGGCGCGCGCCGACGTGGATCCCAAACGCATCGGCGTTTGGGGCGGATCCTATGGAGGCTACTTGACCGCCATGGCCCTGGCCCGAGCCAGCAGCATGTTCGCCGCCGGCGTGGACATGCACGGCGTCCACGATTGGAGCATCCGCACCGATCGCTCGCTCACTGCGCTCAACGCCGACGAGTTGCGCGAGATCGAGCGCACTGCCCTGCAGTCCTCGCCGCTGGCCGACGTCCAGGATTGGCGCTCGCCTGTCTTGTTGATTCATGGCGATGACGATCGCAATGTCGCCTTCAACCAGACTGTGCGCCTGGTCGAAGCCTTGCGGGCCCGCGGCGTTCCCTTCGAGGAACTCATCTTCCCGGGCGAGGTTCACGAATTTCTGCTGGAGGAAAGCTGGATCAAAGCTTATCGTGCGGCAGGCGATTTTCTAGCGCGCAAACTCAAGCCACAGTAGGACGGGCGATGTTGCCGTCCGTGGGATAACCTATTTTGTCGCCTGTCGATTTAACGGCGGGCCGGACGTCCGCCGCCGCCTTCGCGCGGGCTCATCGGGCGGGCTTCGTTCACCACGATGGCGCGGCCCATCAATTCTTTGCCATGACAGCTGTCGATGGCTTTTTGAGCGGCGCTATCGTCGTTGATTTCAACGAACCCGAACCCTCGCGCCTGGCCCGTAAATCGGTCTCGCATGACCGTCACTGAATCCACCGTTACGCCTGCCTCGCTGAAGAGATTCTGGACATCCGTCTCGCTCGCACCGTACGGCAGGTTTCCCACGAAAAGCTTCTTCACCGGCTACTCCTGACTGTAACTGGAGACAACACGTTCCAAATACGGGGAATAGTATGCCAGAAAGCAGTTGCTGAGTCAAAGAAAAATACTTCCGCCTTGACGCAAAACCCAGGCTATGATATAGATTGCCTATGCCTAGTCTATCCATGCCTCCGGGATCTCTCAGCATGCTGATTCTGCGGGTCTTGCAAACGGGCCCCCTGCACGGATATGCCATCGCCCAGCGAATCCGTCAGCTTTCCGGCGAAGTCTTGGAAGCGGAAGAGGGCTCGCTCTACCCTGCCCTGCAGCGCATGCTGCTGGAAGGCTGGGTGACGGGCGAATGGGGTGTTTCCGAGACCAGGCGTCGCGTCCGCTTCTACAGCCTCACCAAGGACGGACTGAAGCAATTGAAACAGGAAATCGCCGAATACGAACAGGTCAGCGCAGCCATCCAGGGCATCCTTCGAACCGCATGAAACTCCTTCGCCGGATTCGATATCTCTTGAGCCGCGGTCGAGCGGAGCAGGATCTGCAGGCCGAGATGTCCGCCCACCGCCAGATGCTCGCGGCCGACCGCCGCACTTCCTTCGGCAGCGACCTCAAGTTGCGCGAAGAATCCCGAGACGTCTGGGGCTTCGTCTGGCTCGACCAGCTTCGCCAGGACCTGGCCTTCGGCGCGCGGCAAATGCGCCGCTCACCCGGATTCACTCTGATGGCCGTCACGGTTCTGGCGCTCGGCGTCGGCTTGAACCTGGCCGTGTTTCAGATCGCCAACGCGGTCTTTTACGATCGCATCTCGGTGCGCGACTCTCCGCTGCTGCAGCGCCTCATCCGCCAGTCGCCGGCGCGCAAGCTGTACGCGTTTCCCGCCGGTATCGCCGGTTTCTACCGCGAGAATGCCAGCCAGTTCGCCTACCTGGTCACGGAACACGCCGGCACGGTCCCGGTGAGTTTCGAAAACGATCCCGCCAACGTGCGTGCCCAGTTCGTCTCCGCCAATTATTTCCAGGCACTCGCGGTTGCGCCGCTGCGGGGCCGGCTGATCCAGCCTTCCGATGCCAATCCCGGCGACGGACACATCAGCGCTGTGCTCAGCTACGGATACTGGCAGCGACGCTTCGGCGGCGATGCCAGCGTGTTTCAGCGCCCCGTTTACGTGAACCGGAAACCGGTTCAGGTCGTCGGCATCGCACCGGTGGAATTCGACGGTCTCACGCAGAACCATGCCGACCTGTGGCTGCCGGAGCCGCTCCGTCCGCGACTGGTCGAAGGCGCATCGCCGGGGGACGAGTATCGCCGCCCCGATACGGCCTTGTTCGGCGTGTTCAAGCCCGGAGTCTCCGCTGCTTCGGCCGGCGAACAGCTCCGCGCGTTAGCCGCGGAAATGCGGGCCCAGCATCCCAACGCCTTCGAAGACAACGAAGGCATCCGCGCCCAGCCCCTGGGGGACGACGAACGCAGGTTCGGGTCGTTTGTCTTTCTGATCCCCATGGTGTTCTTGATCCTGTTGGCGTCCTGCGCCAACCTGGGAAACATGCTCCTGGCGCGCGGCCTGACCCGTGCGCGCGAAATCGAAGCGCGTATCGCGGTGGGGGCCGGACGCTGGCGGGTGGTCCGCCAGCTTATGACCGAAAGCCTGTTGCTGGCCGCCTGCGGCGCGATCGCGGGATTGTTCGTCGCCCGTTTTGGAGCACGGCTTTATTTTGTCGGATTCTCCAACTTTGCCAGGTACCCCGATGTCCGCATCGTGACGGGCTGGTCCGTAATTCTCGCGGCGGCCGGACTCGCTGTGTTCTCGACGTTGGCCTTCGGACTCGCTCCCGCCATCGCCGCAACCCGCGGAGGGCGTCCGCCCACCGGCGCCCGGCGTACACTGCTTGCCTTCCAGGTGGCGGTCAGCTCCGTGCTCCTGATTTGCTCCGGCCTTCTGGCGCGCGGGGCCCAGCGCCTGACCGCGTCCGGCAGCCGCATGGATTTCGAGAAAATCGTGATGATCGAGCCGGGTCTCGAATCTGCCAACCTGACTGGATCCGCAGCCCGTCAAGCGTTGGACGGCCTGGCGCGGCGGCTTTCGCAAGTGCCCGGCGTCGCGGCTGTAACCATCGCCAGCGGGGCGCCCATCTTCGGAGTGCGCGTGCAGAACGCCCCGGGTCTGCCGACGACCTTCTGGCAGAGCGTCGATCCTTCCTACTTCGGCTTGATGCAGATCCCGATAACGCGTGGCCGGAATTTCCTGCCCAACGAGCCTGCCACCAACATGATCATCAGCGAAGCTGCCGCGCGCTTCCGCTGGCCTAAAGAAGATCCCCTCGGGAAGCACTGGGGATCGCAAGGCGACGGCCCTGCCGTGGTGGGCGTGGTCGCCGATACCGAAGCCACCGCGTTTCGCAATGCCAGCGCGATTGAAGCGTATACGCCGATGCAGGATAAGAATGCCGCGGACGCCGTACTCATCCTTCGCACCACCGGTGATCCAGGGGCGCAACTGCAGAACATGCGCGCAGTCGCCACGCTCCCCGGAACCACACCCTGGGTTTCGAGGCTTCAATCGCAGGTCGACAGGTGGATTGAACACGCCGGCTCTGCCACCAGAATGATCACCGCGCTGGGAGGCACCGGCTCGTTTCTGGCGGCCATCGGCGTGTTCGGCCTGATCGCTTTCTCGGTGGCCGAGCGCACCCGCGAAATCGGGTTGCGCATCGCCTTGGGCGCCGGCCCCCGCGGCATCGTGCGCGCCCTGTTCGCGCAATACACCGGACCGCTGCTGATCGGTGCCGCGGTGGGAATCGCACTGGCCTATGCGCTGGTACTATCCATTCAAAGCCAGATCATCCTGGGCCTGACGACATTCGACCCGTTGGGCTACCTTCCGGGCCTCGCCGGATTCCTGGTGATCCTGGTTGTGGCGGTGCTGATTCCCGTCCGCCGGGCGCTGCGGATCGATCCGGCCTCGGCGCTTCGCTGGGAATAAGCCCGGGCTTGCCCGGCTGTGTTATACTGGCTTTTCATGAATCGGCAGTTTGCCAGCTCGTATCGATTTTGGTTCCGGTATTTTACCGGCTGAAACGGACGAGTGGGCCCATTCGGAATTACACAACGAACCCACTCGAAAGAGTGGGTTTTTTAGTTTAGGAGGCAGTCGGAGATGATTATTTCCATACGCTTGCATGCGTCCAAGGAGGAGGTGGCTCAGGTGCGCGCTCGAATCGAAGAGTTCGGCTACAAAGTCCACTCCATTGAAGGCGAAGAACGCGTGGTGATCGGCGCCATCGGAATGGGCGACGTCACCGCCTGCCTCGAATCGCTCGAGGCCATGCCCCAGGTCGAAAAGGCGGTCCGCATCTCGGCCCCCTATAAGTTCGTCAGCAAGGAGTTTCGCCCCCACAAGACGGAAATCACCGTCGCCGGGACCACTATCGGCGGCGATGAGTTTGTCGTGATGGCCGGTCCCTGCTCGGTCGAAAGCGAAAAGCAGATTCTGGAATCGGCTGAAATCGTCGCCAAGCATGGAGCCAAACTCCTGCGCGGCGGCGCCTTCAAGCCCCGCACTTCGCCCTACGATTTTCAGGGCCTCGAAGAAGTCGGCCTGAAGCTCCTGGCCAAGGCCCGCGAAGTCACCGGATTGGGCATCGTCACCGAAGTGATGAGCGATCGCGATGTGGCGCTGGTAGCCGAATACGCCGACGTCCTCCAGATCGGCGCACGCAACATGCAGAACTTCGCCCTGCTCAAGACCCTGGGCAAATGCGGCCGGCCGATCCTGCTCAAGCGTGGATTGAGCGCCACCGTCAAAGAGCTGCTGATGTCGGCCGAATACATCGTGGCCCACGGCAATTCCGACGTGATGCTGTGCGAGCGCGGCATCCGCACCTTTGAGACCGTCACGCGTAATACCTGCGATATCGGCGCGGTGGCGGCCCTGGGAGAAATGACTCACCTGCCCGTAATTCTCGATCCGAGTCACGCCGCTGGAAGGCGCAGCCTGGTTCCGGCTCTCGCCCGCGCGGGCGTAGCCGTCGGAGCGGACGGACTGATTGTCGAAATGCATCCCAACCCGGAAAAGGCCATGAGCGATGGAGCCCAATCGCTCGATCCCAAACAGTTCGCCAAGATGATGGCCGACCTGAAACCCTACATCGCCCTGTGGAAACAGGCGCGCATGGCGGAAACCGCCACAGCTGTTCAATGAGAACGGCCGTCTAATGAAAAAAGGCGCTGCACTGGCAGCCGTCGTGGGCGTCATCCTGGGCGTCTGGGCGTTCTGGTTCTACTCGCGCCCCTACGATGCCGCGCGCCTGGTCCAATGCCTTCCCGCCGAGCGCTCGCTGCACGTTTACATGAACGTCGGCCTGCTGCGCTCCGCCAACATCCTGGAA
>DATIRX010000482.1:0-4833 GCA_035469225.1 Bryobacteraceae bacterium | reverse complement strand
GGTCGACATTTCCGTACTGCGCAAAAGCCGCGTGCAGCTCGTCCTGGGTGGTTTGGAAACTAAGATTTCCGACAAAGATATTCATCTTGGGCACTTCTCCTTTGAGATTCAAACTGTCTTTGTCAGATCGTGTAGGACGCCAGGGCAAAGACATTCCCAATGTACCACTGGCGGACCGGGCTGCAGGGGCGTGGCCGGAGCCCTCAGACGCTCAAAACCGGGCAGGGCGACCCCTGGATGATTCCGTAAGCGTGCGTGTGCAGGGCGCCCAGGGTACTGTTTAGCGACCCCCGACCGATGAACAGCAGGTCGGACTGCTCGCGGCGGGCTTCCTCCGTAACGGTCTCTGTAAGCTTTCCCACAGCTACGGTGAGAGTCGCATCGACGCCGGCCTTCTGCCGCAGCGCATTCACCTGCGTACTGGCTTCATTGCGGACTTCTTCCTGCAGCCGGCGCTCGCTGGGCAGGCTCAGGCAGTCGCTGATCGGCTCAACCACATGCAGCAGCCTCAAGGATCCGCCTATCTTCTGGCTATACCCGCCGGCCCATTTCAACACCGTCGCGGTCTCCTTGGACCGGTCAATCGCGCACAGCATGTTCCGGGGCAGATCCGGCGACGACTGCTCCTGGGCATGAGCGGCGGTCCATACGGGGCATTGTGAATTGTGCAGAACCTTGGCCGTAACCGAACCAATCAGCAGACTGCGGAAGGTTCCGAACCCGTGGGTGGGCATCATGATCAGATCCACGTGGTGGTCGTTGGCGAACTCGACGATCTTGAAGGCCGCGTCGCCCATGGCCGTTCGGATCGCTACGGGTATCCCGCCAAACATGCCGGCCGCAACCGGACCGAGGAGCGCCTTCAACTCTTCTTCCGGCGTGCCCAGCCCTTTCAGAACGGGCATCTCCGGGGAGTGGGTGTCCCAGGAGGTTGGATAGACGCTGAGCAGGGTGACCCTGGCGCCGAAACGGGAGGCCACGGCGCGCACGTGTGGTGCGACCAGAGTGCAGGGTCTCGAAAAATCGTACGGGAACAGGATGTGTTCGATGCGTGGCATATTCTTCCCATTCCCTGGCAGTGCAGTTATACGGCCATCGGGAACCGGACTTTTTCGCGTTTCGGCCCGCTCTGCAGGGCTAAATCACGCAGGATGGGGCATCTAAGGTGGGTCATTCCGCGACCCGGACCCAGCCACACCCGCGAGGCCTTTGCTACACTCAAACATCCCTATGGCATTCGGCAAAATCGGTCAGAAGCTCACCGCCATTGAGATCTTCGACCTGGTTCGAGGTGACCTGGATCAGGTAGAGCGCGAGATCGGTCTGGAGTCCATCGCCTCGGTGGAAGCCCTGACTTCCATCGGGCAGTACCTCCAGTCCGGCGGGGGCAAGCGGCTGCGTCCGATCCTGGTTCTGTTGTCCGGCAAGATGTTCGGACCGGCCACGCCCGGGCTGACGCGGATCGCCGCCGTGATGGAGATGATCCATACGGCGACCCTGGTTCACGATGACGTGATTGATATGGCCAAAACGCGCCGCGGGCGGCCATCCATCAACGTGGTGTGGGGCAACCACACATCCGTCCTGGCCGGCGACTGGCTGTACATGCAGGCGTTTCATGTGGCGCTGCGCGAGCGGAGTTTCCCCATTCTGGACGCGCTCATCGGCCTGACGCAGATGATGGTGGAGGGCGAACTGCTTCAGCTGGAGCGGATCGGCAAAATCGGCGTCACGGAAGCCGATTACATGGAGCTGATCGACCGGAAAACCGCCAGTCTATTTTCCGCCTGCGCGCGCCTGGGCGCCATGTGCGCCCATGCCGGGGACGATGCGGAAACCAGATTGAGCGATTACGCCTGGAACCTTGGCATCGCGTTCCAGTTGATTGACGATATCCTCGACTTCACCTCGCGCGAAAAGATTTTGGGCAAACCTGTCGGCAACGATCTGCGCGAAGGAAAAGTCACCCTGCCGCTGATCTACGCCCTGGAAACGGCCGAGCCCGAAGAGCGCCGCCTGGTGGAAACGGTGCTCTCCGACGGCAACTACGATCAGGTTCCGTTCGCCAAGATCCTGCACATCCTGAACCGCCATAATTCCATTGAGCGTGCCCAGGAGCGGGCTTTGAGCTTCACGCGCAAGGCTCGCGAAATCATCGCCGGATTCCCGGATTCGCCCTATCAGCGGGCCCTGACCGCAGTCACCGACCTGGTCACCGATCGCGACCATTAAGCCCGTCCGGCGATTTGTCCGTCTGGAGTTAACCCTTCGGCCCGAAATCCGTCTATACCCTCGCATGGAACCGGCTGCCACCGCCAGCGCGATCATGGAGCATTCCGTCCCGGAGACCGGCGACTTCGACTCGGTCATACAGCTCTACTGGCCCAGGGTATTTCGATTCGCTTACGCTTCGCTCCGCGAGCGGGACGCGGCCGAGGCCTTGACCCAGGACTGTTTCCTGCACGCCTACCAGGCCTGGGGACGGTTTCGCCGCGAGGCCAGTATTCAGACCTGGCTGATGCGGATCGCGGTGAACCTGGTGCGGGATGCATCCCGGAATCGCCGTCTTCAGTTCTGGAAGCGGCTCCGGCCGGCAGATTCGGAAGAAATCGGCCGGGGGATTTGCGATGGACGTTTGTCGCCGGAACAGGAAGCGCTGCTTCGGGAGCAAGTCGCTGGAATCTGGAAGGCGACGGCCCGCCTGCCGGAGCGGCAAAAAACCGTGTTTCTGCTGCGTTTCGCCCAGGAGATGACACTGCTCGAGATCGCAGGCGCCACGGGCCTGTCAGAAAACGCCGTGAAAGTGCATCTGTATCGGGCGCTGCGGGCGGTGCGCATGCAGATGGGGGGATCGGAATGAATTCGCATTTGACTTCAGAGGAAATGTATCAGTGGCTCTCAGGGGAGCACGGGGCGGACGTGGAAGAGCATCTTCGCGAATGCCCAGCGTGCCGGACCGAGCTGCTTCAGTTTCGGAGTGCCCTGACGGGGTTCCACAGTTCGCTGGAGCAGTGTCCCGTGCCGCCGGTGAGCCGGCGCTCTGTACGCCCGGCATTGTCCCGCTGGGTTCTGGCATCAGCCGCCTTATCGTTGATCGTGGCTGGACCCGTGTGGTGGAATGCGCGCCAGCAGCGTGCGGCGGAACAGGCCAAGGCCGACGAGCTGTTGCTGGAGCGTGTACAGGCAGGTTTATCGCGATCGGTTCCCGCTTCCATGGAGCCGCTGATGCAATTGATATCCAGGGAGGACCAATGAACTTTCATATCCGCACATTGCCACTGATGATGTTAGGCGCGGCTTCCGCGATGGCACAGCAAGTGCCCAAGGCGCTGGAACAAGGTCCCTCGAAAAACGTCATCATAAACAGCTCCGGGGGCAACTTCAGTGTCGGCTTCGGCATTGGCATTGGAATCGGCGGAAGATCCGGAAGGTGGTGGACCCGGCCGGAAGTGATCGAGCAGCTCGGACTATCCGCCGACCAGCGAAAGAACCTGGACGACATCCTCCAGCAGCATCGCCTGAAACTCATCGACCTGGACGCCGCCCTGCAGCGGGAAGAAGTGACTCTGGAGCCGCTGGTGAGCGCCCAGCCGCCGGACGACGCCAAGGTCACGGCTCAGATCGACCGCGTCGCTCAGGCTCGCGCGGAGCTGGAAAAAGCCAACTCCCGAATGTTGTGGCAGGTCCGCCGCGTCCTGACTCCGGAGCAGTGGACGCAGCTACAAACGCGGCCCGTCATTGCCAAACCCGTCAAAGTGAAGTAGTGTATAGGCCGTTCGCCCGAATGTAATCCAGAACGCTAGCCGGCAGTTCCGCCGGCGTCTCCCCGCGCGCCAGCGCCGCGCGGATCTCCGACGAGGATACCGGCAGCGCCACTGTCTCCAGCCGGTGCACGCGCGCGCCCGGGGGACTCTCATAGTGGTGGCCCGGCCTCGTCACCACGATAAACTCGGCTTCCCGGACCACGTCCTGCCAGCGGAACCAGGTCTGTATCTCGGCGAACGCATCCGCCCCGATGACGAAGAAAACGTCGCCGCCCAGAGCCTTCACGGCTGCGATGGTGTAGACGGAATAGCTCTTGCGCGCTTGTTCCTCCAGCCGCGACGGCGTGAAGCGCGAATCTTCCCGGCATGCCAGCTCCACCATCTTGTAGCGATGCTCGTAGGGCGTGCCGGTTTCCTTGTGAGGAGGATTCGCGGCGGGAATGAACAGGACCTGGTCGAGCGAAAAGGCATCCGCGGCTTCGCGCGCCACCACCAGGTGCGCGCGATGGATAGGATCGAACGTTCCTCCGAAGATCGCGCGTCTCATGAAAGGTGGCGCAAAAGCTCTGCTTCGTTGTCGATTTCGATTCCGATGTGCAAACAGTATAGTTTAAGCGGCGCCACCACCCCAGCGGGCAGATTCATCCAGTCTTTTTCGGTGGTCACCAGCGCCTCGGCTCCGGCCGCCTGCCGCGCAATGTCGCTGAGGTCCGCCTGGGTGTACCGGTGATGGTCCGGAAACTGGAGGCGGGCGGCGACGGAAACTCCAAGCTCATCCAAGGTTCGCCAGAAGGTCCGGGGTTGGCCGAGGCCGCAGAAAGCGGCCACGGGGCACTTGGGGATCTCGCCCGTCACCACCACGCGCGAGCGAAAAATCGGCGCGCTGGCATTGTGCTGCCGGACCAGCCGCTCGATTCCCGCGTGCCCGTGCTCGGCGCGCGTAATCACGACGGCCGTGGCCCGGGCTAACGCGGAGAGCGGCTCGCGGAGACGGCCCAGAGGGAAGACGCCGCCTCCCAGAGGGTCCAGCGCATCCAGCAGCACGATATCGCGATCCCGCTTCAAGCCG
>DATIRX010000481.1:0-8101 GCA_035469225.1 Bryobacteraceae bacterium | reverse complement strand
TATGCGCTGATGTTTGCTCCCTCGGCGGCGGCGGGCCCCAGCGGCCTGGCCGACCGGCCTCGTCCATTTGTTTTCCGAGCCCACCATTTAGACGGCCGCTCGGTGGCTTCGGGCGAGACGTTTCATTTCAACTTCCACTGGTTCGATCTGCGCCGTCCGTCCGTCCAGCTGGCGATTCGCGCCTTCGCCGAGCTGGCTCATGAGGGCCTGGGGCCGCAGCGAGGCGCGGCCGAATTGGTGGAGGTAACGGGAGATCATGCCCCGCTCAGCGTTTCTTTGGATCCTGCGAGCCAGCGTGTGGATCGCATGACCGTTCGCTTCGAGACGCCCACCGAGTTGAAAGCGGACGGCCACTCCGTCGCGCAGCCCGAGTTTGGCATTCTGGCGGCTCGCATTCGCGATCGCATCAGCACGCTGCGCGCGCTCTACGACGAGGGTCCTCTGAGGCTGGATTTTCGTGAGTTCAGTGAACGCGCCGCGCGCGTCGGGATGACGCGCTGCGAGATCCGTCATCGGAATATCTCCCGGCGCAGCAGCCAGACCGGGCAGATCCATCCCCTGGGCGGCTTCGTGGGGGAGGCAGACTATGAGGGCGACCTGACAGAATTCGTGCCCTACCTTCACGCTGCCCGCTGGACCGGCGTGGGCCGCCAGACGGCGTGGGGAAAAGGCGTCCTGCGGGTAACGCAGGAGTCCGAAATCGCGCCAAGAATACAAGCGGTTGGTGTACACTGAAAAATCCGAGGTTTCCACATGCTGAAGAGAATCTCCGCGCTCCTGTTCCTATGCGCCTTGGGCGTATGGGCGGCTGATTTCTGGACCGCCAAACCCTTCACCGACTGGAATGAAAAAGAGATCCAGAAGATGATTTCGGATTCCCCCTGGACCGGTAAGGTCACCATCACCACGGGCACCGCAGCGTTTGCGGGACCTGCCGGAGGCGGCAAAGGCGGCGGTGGCGGGCGCGGCGGCGGACGCCCCAGCGGACCTCAGGGCGATGGAGCCACTAGCGATCCTGGCGTTGACGGCGGCGGCGGTCCGGGTGGTGGAGGCGGCGGCGATTTCGGCGGCGGACCTGGCGGCGTCAGCGTCACGCTGCTGTGGCAAACGGCGTTGCCGGTCAAGCAGGCTCTGGTCAAAAGGCAATTTGGAGCCGAGGCGGGCACCTCCCCCGAAGCCAAGGCCAGGCTGGAGCGCCAGGAGCAGGTGTACGTTCTTACGTTAGTCGGAATGCCGGGATTCACGCTGGGAGCGGCGGCGGGCGACAAGAAAGCGGCTTTGCTCGAAACAACGACGCTGACCGTTAACGGCAAGCCTCCACTGAAGGCCGTGGACGTCCAGGTGAGCGGTGGACGCGGCACCGGCAACGTCAGCTTCCTTTTCCCTCGAACTGCCACGTTCACGGTTGAGGATAAAGAGATGGTGTTCTCGACCAAGTTTGACAAGACCGCGGTGAAGACCAAATTCAAACTGAAGGACATGGTCTTCAACGGCAAAGTCGAGATGTAGCCAAGGGTTGTCGTAAGCGTGACCGGGCCGCTTCCGCGCGCCTTCTACAGTAGGCCAGCCGTCGAAGTCGCGCGAGCGCTGCTGGGAACCGTCCTGGTGCACGGCGCCACCGCTGGACGGATCGTCGAAACGGAAGCATACCTGGGTTCTCACAGCGGCGTGGACGATCGCGCCGCGCATTCCTGGCGCGGCATCACCCCCCGTACCCGCGTGATCTTCGGCGAACCCGGTCACGCCTACGTGTACCTCATCTACGGCATGTATGAATGTCTGAACGTCGTGGCCGAACCGGAGGGAATTGCCGGATGCGTTCTGATCCGCGCCCTGGAGCCTGTCTCGGGAATCGCGCGCATGCGCCGCAGGCGGCCCGCCGCATCCGGAATCGAGAAGCTGGCCAACGGTCCGGGCAAGCTGACGCTGGCCATGGGAATTACGCGCCGCCACAATGGCGCGGATCTCCTCAGCGGTCCTTTGACGATTCACCCGCCGGAGCAGCAGGAAGAGTTTCGAATCGGCGTGTCTGCCCGCATCGGAATCCAGCATTCCGCCGATTTGCCGCTGCGTTTCTTCATCCAGGGAAGCCGTTTCCTCAGCCGATAGTGCTACGTTCAAAGTGTATGCTGAAGCCCACCATTTTCCGCGAGTACGATATCCGGGGCGTGGCGGATACCGAGCTGCTGAGCTCCGACGTCGTCGATCTGGGCCGCGGCCTGGGCACTCTTTTGCAGCGCAACAGCGGCCGCTCCATCACACTCGGGCGCGATTGCCGGCTGAGTTCGCCTCGTCTTCGCGACGCGCTGCTCGAAGGCCTGGTCGATTCCGGCTGCGAGGTGACCGATATCGGCGTGGTGCCGACCCCTCTGTTATATTTTTCGGCCGTCCATCTGGAAGCCGATGGCGGCGTGATGATCACTGGCAGCCACAATCCCAGCGAGTTCAACGGATTCAAAACCGTCTGCGGCACGGGCACGCTGCACGGGGAAACCATTCAGGAAGTCCGCCGGATCATTGAAGCGCGCGACTTTCTCGGCGGCCATGGCAGCCATGACGATATGGATGTCATCCCGGCGTATCTCGATCAGGTGGCTCCGCAGTTCGAGTTTCCGAGGCGGGTAAAAGTAGTGCTGGATGCCGGGAACGGAACCGCGGGTCCGGTGGTGCACCGCCTGTTTGAGCGCCTGAACTGCGAGGTGACGGAGCTGTTCTTCCCCATGGACGGGCACTTTCCGAATCACCATCCCGATCCTACGGTCCCCGCGAATCTTAAGCATCTCCAGGACGCCGTCCGCGCCCAGAAAGCCGAGCTGGGCATCGCCTTCGACGGCGACTCCGACCGCATCGGCGCAGTAGACGAAAACGGCGAAGTGATCTACGGCGATATGCTGCTGCTGATTTTCGGCCGTGAGATTCTGACCCGGAAGCCGGGCGCGACATTTATCGGCGAGGTCAAATGCTCGCAGCTGCTGTATGACGAGCTTACGCGCCTGGGAGGGAAGCCCATCATGTACAAGACCGGCCATTCGCTCATCAAAGCGAAAATGAAAGAAGAGCACGCCGAGCTGGCGGGTGAAATGTCCGGCCACATGTTCTTCGCGGACCGGTATTTCGGATATGACGACGCCATTTACGCCGCGTGCCGGCTGATCGAAATCGTGGCCCGCAGCGGGCGGCCGCTTTCCGCTCAGTTCGCCGGACTTCCGAAACTGGTGTCCACCCCCGAAATCCGCGTGGATTGCCCGGACGAAGTGAAGTTTCCAGTGGTCGAGCGCGTGGCCGGAAGCTTCAGGAAGACCCACAAGGTCATCGATATTGACGGCGTGCGGGTGCTCTTCGAACACGGCTGGGGGTTGCTGAGAGCTTCGAACACGCAGCCTGTGCTGGTAATGCGTTTTGAGGCGGAGAACGAAGATTGGCTTCAGAAGTATCGGGGGGAAGTGGAAGCAGTACTGGAAGAGGCCAAAGCCGCCGTCGTTTAGCCCCTAGCGCGTCCGGAGGCCGACCTCCGAGGGAAGTCCAGCCCCCACCCACGCGCTGGCGCTAAAATCGCCGTAGCTTGAGAATGACAGAAATCCCGGCATAAATCCAACTAAAAAGTCCCTTATTCCATTTTTCTAAGTGAATTACCTGAGACTACCCGGCAGATTTAAACTAACTTGCGGAAAGCCAGCACGGCATTGAGCCCTCCGAAAGCGAAGGAATTCGACAAGGCGCATTCCACCTGGGCTGTCCGCGGCGTATTGGGAACCACATCCAGGTCGCAGGCCGGATCGGGCGCCGTGAAATTCGCGGTGGGCGGAATCAAGCCGGCCTGGAGCGCGCCCAGCGTGGCGGCCGCCTCCAGCGCCCCGGCGGCGCCAAGAGCATGGCCATGCATGGATTTGGTGGAGCTGACCAGCAGTTTTCCGGCGTGCCCGCCAAAAACGGACCGGATGGCCTCGGTCTCGGTGGCATCATTGGATGGTGTTCCCGTGCCGTGCGCATTCACATAGCCGATGGCTTCCGGCAGGAGACCGGCATCGGCCAGCGCGCTCCGCATGGCTCGAGCGGCACCCAGGGCCGAAGGCTGGGTGATATGGTGAGCGTCGGAAGACATTCCGAATCCGGCGATCTCACCCAGGATTTTCGCACCGCGCGCACGGGCCCGCTCCTCAGGCTCAAGGATCAGAACCGCGGCGCCTTCCCCCAAAATCAGTCCGCGGCGGTCCAGGGAAAATGGACGGCAGGTATCCGGCGCAACCACTCGCATGGCTTCCCACGCTTTGAGGAATCCCATCGACAGAGGCGCCTCGCTGCCGCCGGCGAGGGCCACTTCGACTTCGCCGCCGCGGACCATCCGGAACGCTTGTCCGATGGCGTGATTGGCGGACGAGCAGGCAGTCGAGAGGGTGAATACCGGACCGGTGATGCCGTATTCGAGCGAAACACGGCTGGCGCCGGCGTTGCTCATCGCCCGCGCAATGGTCAGCGGAGAAACGCGCGGCTGCTGCAGGGCATACAACGCGTGAAAGCCTTCGTCTTCGGTGGCCTTTCCGCCGCCCGAGCAACCCAGTACGATGGCCGTGCGCTCCCGCAGCTCCGGCGAAAACACCAGGCCCGAGGTTTGAATCGCCTCCCGGGCCGCCACGGCGGCAAACTGGGCGAACCGATCCAGCATCTGCAGGTCTTTTTCTTCGAAATGATCCAGGGGACGGTAGTCCGGCACCTCGGCTGCATTCAGGAATCGAAGGGTTCCGGGCGAAACCAGCGTCAGAGGCCGGATGGCGCTCCGCCCCGCGGCGAGACCCGCCCACAGGTCCGGAAAGGTTGAACCGAAGGCCGAGACTGCGCCGATCCCGGTGACCGCGACGCGGCGGTTCATGGATTGGACTTGGCCGCCAGAAGTTTTTCGATTCCCTCCACCATCTCGCGCACGGTGCGGATGCCGCGGGCCGCATCATCGGGAATGTCGAGATCGAATTCGCCTTCAAGCGCGAACAGGATATTAATCCCGTCCAGGGAGTCGATCTTCAGTTCCTCGAAAGTCTTGTCGATCGTGACGGTTTCCGGAGGAATCTTCTGGGTCTTGGCGATCACGCCGGTCACGCGAGAGATCAGTTGGTCGGACATAGAGTCTGGCTGAGGGTAAGGAACCGGAATCCGCGCTCCTGAAGCCGCGGCAAAGCGAACTCAACCGCCTGGATGGTCGCCTGGATGTCGGGGGAAGGCCGCACGCCGCGGCCGTCATGCAGGCAAATGATACCTCCATTCGCGGCGGTGTTTAGCAGGAGGCCGGAAACGCGCTCGGACGGCCATTTCCAATCGCGGCCGATCACGGTCCACATTACGCCGCGAAGCCCCAGAAGCTGCTGGGCCTGGGCCACGCCGAACCAGCGCACGCCGTAGGGCGCGCGGAACCAGCGCGGCGCGAGGCCGGTGGTTTCCTGAATCGCCGTTTGCGCCTGTGCGATCTCGCGATAGATAAATCGGGGAGATTTGAAATCCAGACGAGGATGCGAGTCGGTATGGTTGCCCAGCTCATGACCTCGGGCGGCTACTTCCCGCGCGACGCCGGGACAGCGGCGGACGTTTGCCCCGCACATGAAAAATGTCGCAGGGACGCGGAATCTGTCCAGGGCGTCGAGCAGTTTGGGCGTCGCTTCGCTGGGACCGTCGTCGAATGTAAGCGCCAGCACCGGACGGCTGCGGTCGCCGTGGTAGAAGGACTCGCCGAAAACGCGGGAGGAACGTCCACGCACAGCGTACCCCATGAATCCCGCCGCGGCGGCCACCCCCGTGGCGACGCCGAGCAACCCGCTATCCATGTTGTACATGATAGTCGGTCGGACGCGGCCTACGGCGTGAACTTGAAGTCGGAAACGCCGATTTCGTCGTTGCCCTGGACCAGGAATCCGAATTTTCCATCCGCAAAGCTGTGATCCGGCTTGGCCCAGTCGTCGAGCGTGATCCACTGCTGGCCTTTCTGGATGCGCTGGATCAGGTGGTCCGAGGAGATTTCGATCTGGACGGCCCACGCCTTGTCTTTGCTCTCGACGTTATGCTTCACCTTGGCGTGGTCGCTGCTCTTGCCGTTGACCACGTCCCGGATCGTAAGATTGTTTTCGTCCAGTTCGGACAGGACGTAGTTCTTGGCGTCCTTGTAGTCGGTCACCCAGCGGACGCGGCCGCCTTTAAAAACGTTTCCGCCGCGGATCAGGTACACGGCGAATGTGAAGACGCCGGCGGAAGGCGGCTTGTAGGTAATAAATCCGCCGCCGCGCCGGCGCCAGACGCCGTTATCCTGTTTGTCCCAGCCTTCCTGATTCTCGAATCCTTCCATGGACGAGGCCCGCGCACGGACCACTTTAGGCGCCACGGGTTCTGGCCGGGGCTCCGGGGCAGGTGCCGGAGGAGGAGGCGGGGCAGGCGCGCGCTCGGCCACCAGCACTGCATCGCTGCCGCTGATGGTCACCGTTTGTCCGGCGGCGAAGGTCCTGGAAAATTGTTTAGGGGCGAAGCGCTCGCGCCGGAGGCCGATCACATGCGCTCCCGGCGTCACAGAAGGGCTGCGAAAACTTCCGTTGTCTCCCACCGTGCCCGCGCTGCGCTGATCGATCAGAACCTCCGCTCCCGGAGTGGCTCCTTCGATCTGCAGGGAGGCGGTCTGGGCCTGCGGCTTCAGCTTGAATTCCAGCCGCACTTCACCGCCTTTCTTCACCTCGGCGGTCTGGACGGGAGAGTCCTCAAATCCGGCCTTCGCAACGCGCACGTCCACCGAACCGATGGTCTGAATCCGCAACTGGCCGTTCTGAGTGCGCCGCGGATACTCCTTGTTATTCACGAAGACTCGGGCATTGTTTTCGCCGGTGGAAACCAGGAGCGTGCCCACGTTGCGGTCCGTCTTTAAGAACGCCGTCAGAATCGGTCCCGGTCCAAAGTCCTCCTTGACGCTGCGCTGATCGGCGCCCTGGCTGATGGACAGCTCGTCCAGGCCCGGCTGAAAATTCTTGAGGTCCACACCCGCGGGACCGGCGCTGTCCTCGGCTTGCCCGTTGACGGTCAGCTTCCAGGGGCCGGAGCTGGTCACCACGCGGGCGTGGCCGGCCAAGCTCGAAACCAGTATGGCCAGCATATTTCGGGCGGTCACGGTACCGCTCACCGACGGCAGCCGGGCGGGCGCCAGATCGAAGTTGAAGGAAGCTTCCGCGTTCGGTCCGGTTACCGTCACGGTATGCGACCCGGGCGGCACTTTTTCAAACACATACTGGCCATCCTGCAAGTCCACGGGCGGACGTGCATCCAAGACCACCCTGCCCTGCGCCAGGTCGGAGAGAATCCGGACGGTTTGGGGGCGCGCTTCCAGTGTCAAATTGAGTGTTTCGGGTTTTCCCAGCACCAGGTTGACGCCGCTGGCCGCCGGCTCGTAGCCATCCAGGAATGCGGTGATCTGGTACGCTCCCGGCGCAAGCGTAAGCTTGCAGTCGGATGTACAACGGGCTTCCCCATTTACGCGAACGGATGCTCCCGGGGGCGTGGTGGCGATCTGCACCGCGACGTCGGTGGCGGTCAGATCCGCCAGACTCACGTTGCGGCGCCGGGCGACGTTCACCAGAATCACGATCAGGATGAGGGACAGCACCACTCCCACCGCCACACCCATCCACAACGCGCGCTGCCATTCCATACCCTGGACTTCGGGGGCCGGCCGTTCTTCAGGAACAGGACCGGAGGGGAGCGTGGGAAGCACATCTCCATCCGAAATCGTAGTCGCTGAGCCATCGATGGTCGGCGAAGCGCCCGGTAAGGCGAAAGAATTGGTCGACAAATCGGCTGGCGGAGGAGCAGTCGAAGGCGTAAGCCGGGCCGCCCGGCTCTGCACCAGACGCTTGGCGTCTTCGGCAGCCTTATGGACCTCCAGATCCCCCGGGTTCTCGCGGGCCACCTGTTCCACCCGCTGCCGGATGGGTTCAAGTTCGGCTAGATCCAGCGCCAGGTCCACCTGCTCGCTGAGCGCCTTTAGTTCCTCGATTGGCTTGAGGTTTTCGGATCCCACGATGCTATCCTACACTAGCGCCGTGACTATCGCCCTCGACGCTTCTCCTCTTACCGTATCGAC